>JAFDYA010000011.1 GCA_018267675.1 Bacteroidota bacterium | reverse complement strand
TGTCATGCACATAACGCAACTGGTTGGAGTTGGAAAAATAATTATACTGCAACTGGTCAAGCTGTGTAATGGCATTTAGGTTCATCCCCACCTGGTTCATGCCGGTGATGTTGCCATTGGCGTCATAAGCGAGGTTGCTTACCGTAAAATCAGTTTTTGTTTTATCCCAGGTGCCGGAGCTGTTCTGGTTATAATCTGCGTATTTGAGCCTGTTGGCGGGGTCATAGTCAAAACCATAAGCCCGCTGCTGACCATCGCCCCTGCTGCGCCAGGTTTCACCGGCTATATTGCCGTTGTACTGGCTTTGGGTGAAGCCATAGTCATAATTTAATTCCATACCAAACCACGCGGTGGCTGAACTGCTCCTTGCATAATCCTTGTTGATACCCTGCAACCAGCCACGGATGTTATAACTGTATTTTAAAATGTCAACAGGTGTTGTCAGGTAGGAATAGGATGAAGCAGTGCCATCCACCTGCTGACCGAGATCTTTTGTTGCCAGCATACCCAGGCTGTTATAATAATATTTTGCAATTATGTTTTCAGGGGCTGTTGTAAACTGGTTGCCCACCAGTTTGCTGACCTGGCTGAGATGGCCCTGGTTGTCATAAGTGTTTTTGGTGCAGAGCCGGATATTTTGAGCTTTTACCCCACCCCTTTTATGGGCAATAAGGGTGCGCAATACCTGGCCGCTGAAGCTATATTGCGTGGTAATTGTATCCCTGATCACTGTGCCGGGATTACTATAGTTCATGCTCTGTGTCTGTATCAGCCTGCCCTTTTTGTCATAGAAGTTCACACTGTATAAATACTGGACAGGGTCGCTGCCCAAAACCTGTGTCATGGTGCCGGTCACCATATTTTTATTCTGGTAGGTGGCTTTAATGGCCTGGGGATATGGGAAGGTGGCATCATCAGGGGTATAAAAATAATTGCTGTTGGTGAGGTTTTTTGTTATTAAAGTTGGCGATAGGCTTACGCTGTTATCGCTTATCCATTGGTAGTTGTCATAAAAGGTCTGCGTCAGGGTGGTATAGTTGGAAGCATTGGCATCAGAAGGGTAATGCAGGTTTGTACCCACGTTGCCCTGTTGCACCGCCCTGCTGCCGGCGCTGGCATAGAGGCCTGTTTCCACGGCGCGGTTCAGTCCGTCATAATAGGTTACCAGCCATTTACCCTGTGCCTTTTGCAGTGCATCCTGTACCATGATAAGCCTGTCTCTTGAGTCATAGACCATATCTGTCTCACCGCCGTTGGGCACCCGTTTAATGACCATGCGCTGCCTTTCATCATATTCATAAGAGAAACAAAGGTTTTGTGCTATTGTGCTGGATGACCAGGTGGTGGCGTCTAATGCCCATGAATTACCGGCAAGATAATTAACTGCTTTTGGGGGTATTACAAAGCGCAGGTTTCCTAAATCGTCATAAACATAATATGTACAAAGCCAATTATCATAAGGACCGGAGTGAGATGTTGATGAAGCAACTTTTTTCAAAATGATATGGCTTTCCTTGTCTTTATATTCAATCACCTGCCCGCCATTTTCATCGGTAGTTATGTTTTTATATAGTTGCCCGTCATCGTATAATCCACCTTCAACCGGCACAGCATCACCAGTAAAAGCAATATTCCATATATGCACTTTGTCACCATCTTTTGTGGCAATATCATAGCTAATGGTAACACCCCTGTTTTGCCCCACCCAACTGTTGCCGGGTGCATAAGTTGCCGTTACCCTGTTTAACGGGGAGGCTTCATATTCTGTCCTGCCATAATAGTATTGTTCATTTTCTGTGGGGTCATAGGTTGACATAAAATCAGCCTGATCACTAAAAGGATCAGTTTTAAATTCCCCGTTCCCGTTTGTAGCAGATGCATAGGGCAGGTATTTATAGGTCTCCCTTCCGAACTCATCATAAAGGACAGGTGTAACCAAATCCCTGTTGGAGCCCACGATTTTTTTTACAACTGTTTGTATGGGCCTCCCCAGCCCGTCAAAATATTGGGAGGTCTGTTTTACCTGGTCCACACCCCGGGACGTAGCCACGATCACACCCGGGTCGCTCACGGCATAAGTAGCATCCCATTCCCTTATCATGTTTACAACAGGATTGGAGGACGGGTTGTCCGGATAGGCAGCCGGAAGTGGGTTTACCGTTGCTGTGCCGGCGGGCGCCTGCGTTACCCCGTTGGGGGTGATAGCAGTTTGTGCACAAACGAAGAATGGCAGCCCTGTTGCAAGCAGAACTGTTGCCATTGCCTTTATCAGTATTTTTTTATTCATGAGCAGGAGCTTATGTAAAAGAATTATGGATTGGTGCGGCTAAGCATGGCTTTAAAAACATCTTCATCAAAGGCAGCATCCGGTGTGGAGATGCCGCAGAGGTCGCCGTCCTGGTCTATAAAAAACTTCTCCCCGGCCCCGGCCACATCACCATCAAAATAACTGTTCTGGTCAGCATGTGTCAGGTAACTGAACAGGGGCGTTTGGTAGGCGGACAGTTTCCTCGTACTCATGCCGCCGGTGATGAGGAACTGTTCTCCCAGCAATGACCGCCACCAGGGCAGCAGGCTTTCCAGTGAATCATCGGCAAAACCATCTTCATACGATGGCACACCCACCATGGTGATGCTGTCTGCATAGCGGATGCTGAGCGTGTCGAGCAGTTGCAGCAGTGCAGAATCAGCGCCTGTTTGTGTTACGGGCAGCACCAGCACCATCATCTTCTTGCCCTGGTATTGGCTTAATGGCAGGTCGTTCCCATCTGTAGTGGTGACGGAGAGATCAAATACGCCATTAAACCCGGTGAAGGCAAATAATGCTGTGATGGCTATACATCCAATGATCTGTTTCATGCGATTGAATATTTTATTGTGGAATGCCAATTGTCAGTTTGTCGAATACATCTGTGTTCACATACACATTTGACCAACTGCCGGATGAACTGTTCACTTCTATACTTCCCCCGGGCCCTGAAGCAGTAAATACATGACTGTCCACATTGCCTGGTTTAGCAATCAAAATATCGTAGCGCCCCTGCGGTATCCTTGCGGTGGTGATGGCGCTGTCAAGGGGGAACGGTATAGTAAATGTTTTGGTGGAGTCATAGACATCCGTGAGTGTCAGGGTAAAATCAGTGATATGGTCGTAATTAACCAGCGTGAGGGTTACCGGTTCTGCGCAGGCGCCATTGAGATCTGCATTGGCCTGGCCTGAAGAGTCAAGATAATTTATCGCCATCGTATCTGCCTCACCCTGGCTTACCTCTGAGAAAAAGCTGCCGGCCATAACAGAATCCACGAGTTCAACTGCAACCAGCGAAGTATCTGAACAGCTCATTTTGGTAAATGCTTTGATGTGTGTTTGGTTGGTGAATGTATTGGCCACAAACTTCTGGCCTGCATAGTTGTAGCCGAATTTTTTCAGGATGTTCTTATCCATATCCCTGATCGTTATCAGCCTCCCCAGTCCATCATATTCATAATAGGTGATGTTGTTGTTGACATCGCACTGGCTGGTCATGCCTACCAGCGGCTCATAAGTATATGTGGTCATCTGGGCATCCTGGGGGTATAAACGCAGCTCATCTATCAGGCCGGTGCCTGATATAGTTACACTGGTAACTGTGCCGGTAGTGAACTCGTAATATTTAAAGCCATTGAATGACCTGCCTATGATGGGAGAGCCTGTTGCCCCGGAGACTGTTGGCTGGGTTCTGGCCCATACAGTCACTTTATACTGTTTAGAGGGTAATGAATTAATGGTAGATACAGGCCCGTTGGTCAAACTATAGCACTGCGAACCTGTCACATAGGTTGTTTTTGTCCTGTTTGAAACAGGAATAGACCATCCGCCGGAACCATCGGCTTCAAAGGAGGTATAGGCAATGGTATCTGTAGGAAGGGCACCTGTAATTTTTGCAACAGGAAAATCATTGTTGTAGTCCCATAAATAAATGGTGGTGATACCCTTTTTATCAGTGATATCATGGATATTACCCATCCTGTAATGGATGGTTATCTCATCTTTATATCTGCTGTCTTTTGTTAATCCGGAACCATTAACAGATGCA
>JAFDYA010000119.1 GCA_018267675.1 Bacteroidota bacterium | reverse complement strand
TACGAAGTGCTTCTGGCCTATGATCGCGCCACCGGTATTGAAATGTTGGAAAAGGAAACTCCTGATTTACTGTTTTTGGATAATAATCTGTCGGATGGATTGGGTTGGCCTTTGCTTCCTGAAATCCTGAAGAAGTATCCGGCACTTAAGGTGTTTTTAATTTCAGCTTATCATCCACAAGTGCCCATCATCCCCGAAAAGGCGTATGTAAGATTACTCGAGAAGCCAATTTCTTTTGCCCGCCTCAATGGTTTGTTGCGGGAATTGGCGACATCATGAGTTATTCCCGAATCGGGCATAGGTAGCACCTGATTTTACTTTGCTATTTACAAGCGCACTAGTTTTTCTTAAGCATCCCAATTACTAATGCGACTATAGCAATCAGGAGTAGGATGTGGATGAAGTTGCCGGCATGACTGATGAAAAAGCCGAAGATCCAGCCCACAATAAGGATTACGGCGATCAGATAAAGAACACTTTTCATGGTTTTGCTTGTCTTGGTTGTGTTAATGACGATTCATGCAGTCGGGAGTGGGAGTATGATGGGTATCTGTTATTGATGCGTTGCTTGCATTTCTGTCGGCTGCTCGGCCAACTGAGTAAAGGTTATTTCAAATTCTGTTCCTTTTCCTAATTCACTGGATACTTCAATATTAGCTTTGTGCGCTTGTAGGATATTATAAGTGAGGGCAAGTCCGAGTCCGAGTCCATTACGTTTATGTGTGAAATAGGGTTGGAATAGATGGCCGAGATCTTCTTCTAAAATTCCGGCACCATTGTCGCCAATTTGCAAGACGATGTATTGCGCTTTTGGGAAGATGGAGATGAGGAGCACTCCTTTATTTTCCTCCATTGCTTCAATGGCATTCGTTACGATATTCAGTAGTGCATGTTTTAGCTTTTCCGCGTCGGCCATGATGAAACAAGGTGTTTCCGGCAACACTGCATTTATCTTTAGTTTCTTTAGGTGGATGCGGTCTTTGGATTCCTCAATTACCTCCTGGACGATATGGATCAAGTCCTGCTTTCTTGCAATCACTTCGGTAGGGCGGGAAGTGTCCAAAAGTGCGGTAATGAGCTTGGATATCCGATTGGCATTGCGCTGGACGATGTCCAGGTATCCGCTTAATTCTTCAGTTGCCTCAAGTTCGTTTTGAATTTGTTCTACCGACAGCAAGATGTTATTTAAGGGATTACGGACTTCATGTGCCAGAGTGCGGACAAGTCGACCGGCAGTGGCCAATTTCTCCGTTTGCAGCGTTAGTTTTTCTTCTTTTCGGAGTAGCGTAATGTCGTGTATGATGCCTTGTATTATGGGCAATTCGCCATCTTCCAGTTCTTCAGCAAGGGTAAGGGTACAAATGATGACTTCATCAGATTTAGTTTGAAGGCTTACTTCAAAAGCAGTGATAGCGTCCAGGTTGCGCCATACTGTTTTTAATTCTTCGACTTGCTCCGGATGGGTAAAAAGATCAAAGAGCGATTTGTCTAAAAGTTCGTCGCTTGTGTAGCCAAGCAGTCGGGTACCTGCTGTATTGACATCCCTGAATTTCAACCCACGATCGGCAAGAAAAAGCATGTCCAGAGAGTTGTCAAAAGCCCGACGATATTTTTTTTCGCTTGCCATGAGGGCGCGGAGGGAGTGGATTCGTTCTAGGCTTAGCCGAATACGGACAATCAGTCTTTCTTTTTCCCAAGAGGCTTTTGGCAGGCAGTCGACAGCGCCATAGCTTAGGGCTTCATTGCTTAGTTCTTCATTGGCTTCGTTGCAAAAGAGTAGGATGGGCGTAGTATCCTTTTTTTTGGAAATAGCCCGAAGGAGCTCCATTCCTTTGGAGTCGCTGGAATAGGCTTGAAGAAAACAAAGGTCAAATTGGCGAGTGAATAGTAGTGCTTTTGCCTCGTCAAATTGGGCACACCAAGTAAGGTGGTAGTGTGTCTTGTCGATGTGCTGAATGATTGAAGCAAGGGCATGATATTCTATTTCGTCCGGAGTGACGATGAGGATATTGCCTTTGTCGGAAAAACTATTCATCCGGTGTTTATAAATCCAGGTTGAATGCCGGGATTTGTTTCATTTTATTATACAAAGTCTTTCGGTCAATATTCAGCAGTTTGGCAGCTTTGCTTTTATTGTAATTGGCTTGTTTCAATGCCGCTAGAATCACTTCATATTCAGCATCAAGGTTGGCTTCTTTTAGTCTGTTTTCTGTACCGGAACTGTGTTTTATGATTTCATGTTCCTCCTCATGATCCTCCGTGAGGAGTTGGTGATAGTGCGTAATTTCAAAGGGCAGGGAAGCCGCATCGATATAGGCTCCGGTGGACAAAAGTGTGGCTCGTTTGATTACATTTTTTAGTTCCCTGAGGTTGCCAAACCAGGGGTAGCGTTTAAAGATATCTTGTACTTCTTTTGAAAATCCTTTAATTGTTTTGCTTAGTTCTGCATTGGTTTGATCCAGAAAATATTGGGCAAAAATGAGGAGGTCATCTTGCCGTTCTCGGAGGGGCGGCACATCAATCTTAAACTCATTAAACCGGTGGTAAAGATCTTCCCGGAATTTCCCCTTTCGCGCAGCTTCTAAAAGATTTTC
>JAFDYA010000118.1 GCA_018267675.1 Bacteroidota bacterium | reverse complement strand
TCTTATGTCTTCACTTGGCAGCAAGATCAAAATCTACTTCTACGTAGTAGTGGACTCAAAGACTTTATTGGTAGCGGCCAGGAAGTGGTGGCTAACTGGGCAGGAAGACTAGGAGCCTGGCTCTCACATGTATTGGTATATCGAGGATTTGGCTTGGCTTCGTTAGCGCTAGGTCTTTGGGCAATATCCATGGGGCTGCACATCATCAACCGAAAGCGAATGGCCAACTCGCTCCGTTATCTCCGTTGGCTTTGTCTCATCCTACTAGTTGCTGCACCTATTCTTACTTTTCTATTCCCCAATGCTAGTTTCCCCTGGGGGGGCGCGTATGGTTCGGAAGCAGTAGCGTATAGTAATGGCTTTTTAGGTGCTGCCGGCACCGGCTTGGTGTTGTTGTGCCTAGCAGGCTTTGTGTTGTTTGTCATCTTCGCTTTGGATATTTCGCCAATGATCCGGCGTGCTAGGATGGCCGCACAAAAGATGAAAGAAGGGCTCCAGAATATGCGCACCGAGAAGCAAGAGCTGGCTCAAGACGCCGAAGAAGCTATCACAACAGCAATAGAAGACAAGGACGCAACCGTCAAAAATGGATCCACATTATTTATCGATGACACGTTAGAACAGAACAAAGCAGGCGAGAAACTTCCCACGATTGGCGAAGTAGATACGAGTGCAACTAGTGCAAAAAAATATGACCTGCAACTCAACGAAAAAGAAGTGCCAATTGGAACAATTGAAGCTGAACCGGTAGCAATTGACGAAGAAGAATACGAACCCAGTGACGAAGAACTTGCCTATCAAGAACATTTGGCCACCAAAGCAATCGCGCAGCAAAACCTAAGCAGTTTGCCGATACCAACACCGGAGCCGGAACCAGCACAAACGCCACAACCCGCAACAGATGAGCTACCCAAAACAGAACCGGGGTTTTCCTTTGAAGTAGTGCAACAGGCAGAGCAGCCCGCCGCCGCCAGCATTCGGCATGGCGACCATATTTCTATTGAAAGCGGAGAGCCTTACGCGCCGGAGTTAGACTTGCCCGACTATAAATTCCCTACTCTTGATTTGCTGGAACAACGCTCCCAGGAAACCATTGCCCTAAACAAGGAAGAGCTGGAACAAAACAAAGCTCAGATTGAAAAAACGCTCAATTCCTTTGGCATCACCATTCAAAAAATCTCTGCCACCGTTGGGCCAACAGTAACACTCTATGAGATTATTCCCGCCGAGGGAGTACGGATTTCCAAGATTAGAAATCTGGAAGACGATATCGCCTTGAACCTTGCTGCGCTAGGCATTCGGATTATTGCACCCATCCCGGGCAAAGGCACCATCGGTATTGAAGTACCCAATGCCTCCAAGCAAATTGTTGCTATGCGCACCCTGCTTTCCTCTGAGAAATTTGTGAACAACAAGATGAGCCTGCCGATTGCCTTAGGTAAGCTCATCAACAATGAAAATTATATCGTTGATTTGGCTACCATGCCACACTTGCTGATGGCTGGGGCAACAGGCCAGGGGAAATCGGTTGGGATTAATGCTATTCTTGTCTCCCTGCTTTATAAAAAACATCCTTCCCAACTCAAGTTTGTGATGGTGGATCCAAAAAAAGTAGAGCTATCCATCTACCGAACCATCGAAAAACATTTCTTGGCCAAGTTACCGAATGAGGAAGAAGCCATCATTACCGATACGAAGAAGGTGATCAATACACTCAATGCACTCTGTATTGAGATGGATGACCGCTATGAGTTGCTGAAACAGGCAGGTGCTCGCAACATAAAAGAGTATAACGACAAGTTCATTGCTAGAAAACTAAATCCGGAAAAAGGACACAAATTCCTACCGTTTATTGTACTGGTGGTGGATGAATTTGCCGACTTGATTATGACTGCCGGCAAAGAGGTAGAAATGCCTATTGCCCGACTGGCACAGTTGGCCCGCGCAATTGGCATCCATTTGATCGTCGCCACACAACGCCCTAGTGTGAATGTGATTACCGGTACGATCAAAGCCAACTTTCCTGCACGGATTGCCTTTAAAGTATCCGCTAAGGTGGATTCCCGAACAATCTTGGACGCCGGTGGTGCCGAGCAATTGATTGGCCGAGGAGATATGCTCATTAGTCATGGGTCTGAATTATTGCGGATCCAATGTGCGTTTGTGGATACGCCGGAAGTAGAAGCAATTGTGGACTTTATCGGTCGTCAGCGTGGCTACCCTCATGCTTTTGAACTCCCCGAATATGAGGGCGACGATAGTGATGGTGAAGCCAAGAGCATTGACTTAGGCAACCGCGACAAACTATTTGAAGAATGTGCGCGTATCGTGGTCAATTCACAGAGTGGCTCTACCTCTAACCTTCAACGAAAGATGAACCTGGGCTACAATCGTGCAGGGCGAATCATGGATCAGTTGGAAGCAGCAGGCATTGTAGGACCAGCTGTGGGCTCCAAGCCAAGAGAAGTCTATTTCAGCACGGTGCATGAGCTCGAGCAAATGCTCGATACGCTCTAGCCCTGATATTCACCCCAAACGCCCCGGAGTACATCTGCAATTTCGCCGAGTGTACAAAGGTTTTCTACTGCAGTGATCACGATGGGCATGAGGTTGTCTGCGCCTTGTGCCGCCTGTTTTATGGCCTCTAAGGAATTGTTCACTTGCTGCTGGTCTCTGCGGTTGCGGAGCTCTTTCAACTTCTCTATTTGTTGCTGCCGAATAGAATCATCTATCTTGAAAGCTGGCGTATCGTTCTGTTCTTCCGTTACAAACTTATTGATACCAATAATCGGTTGACTTCCGTCCTCCACAGCCTTATTGTATGCATAGGCACTTCGCCCAATTTCCTCCTGCATATAGCCTGCTTCAATGGCTTTAACTGCCCCGCCCATCGTGTCTATTTTCTCAATGAGTGCGCTAGCAGCCGCTTCCATATCGTTGGTCAATGCCTCTACAAAATAGCTACCACCCAGCGGGTCGGTCGTTTCTGTAACACCGCTTTCGAAGCCAATAATCTGCTGAGTGCGGAGTGCTAGTGCTGCGGAAGACTCTGTGGGTAGGGATAGCGCCTCATCAAACCCATTGGTATGCAAACTCTGTGTCCCGCCAAGCACCGCTGCCAGCGCTTGAAGCGTTACCCGAACAATGTTGTTGTGTGGCTGCTGTGCCGTGAGTGTAGAGCCTCCGGTTTGGGTATGAAACCGCAGCATTTGTGCCTTTGCTTCTGTGGCTCCAAGTGATCCGGTGATCTTTGCCCACATTCGCCGCGCCGCTCTGAACTTGGCAACCTCTTCAAAAAGATTGTTGTGCGCGTTGAAGAAGAACGAAAGGCGTTGTGCAAATACATTTATATCCAAACCTGCATCCAAAGCAGCTTTCAAATACGCT
>JAFDYA010000117.1 GCA_018267675.1 Bacteroidota bacterium | reverse complement strand
GATGCTTTGTGAGCCATTGGCTTCAGGCTCAGACAACTCGTACTGCGGCACTCCTCCGGGATGAAGCAGTAGTATTTCCGGATCGTCCGGCGTTGTTGGATAGTTTTCGGCAGCTCAAGTCTGCCTCGCTGGTGCTGATTCAATTTCGGCAAACTCCGGACATGCAGCAAAAGCACCAACTAGCTGCAGCTAGCATCCAGCTCCTTCAGGCTATTAATGCGCAGACCTTCCTTGCCTACGTACAACCCGATAAGCAAGCAGTACCTAATGTTGGTGTTCGCAGCGCAGTCTCCTTCCAAGCACGCTGGAAGCTATCCTTACCATTACAAGGTGTGCTTTCTAAAGCTGCGCAACAAGATTTGTTCGTATCTCTGAAACCGGGTTACTCTCGCATTGGCCTGGAGCAAATAGTTAAGCAGCTCGGGGGGAGCATAGGGCGATCAGAGCTAGCAGCGTTGGGGTTTTATCGGATTATGTTACCCGGCAATCAATTGCTTGAGTTTGCAAAAGCCCCCGAGATTTTGGCTATTACGGAAGCTGCAAAAAATGTCCCATTAAACTATGAATCGCAACGTGCCTTGCAGGTAAATATTGCACATCAGGCTATTGGTAAAGGAGGCTTGGGCTTGTTGGGAGATGGTGTTACCATTGGTGTAGGCGATCAGAGTTCAGGACAATGGCATGTGGATACGAGGGACAGGGTGGTTAATTACAATCCTAATCCCTATGCCAATCATGGGCAACATACCAATGGTACGGTAGCCGGTGCGGGCACTATGGATCCCCGTGGAGAAGGCTTTGCCCCTCACGCTCTTTTGGTAGATGAGATTTATGACTTGATATGGCAACGTACTGGCGCCTTGTACAATGCCTATAACATGACCGTCACTAGCAATAGCTATGGAATTGATGTAGGAAAGTGCAGCTATACCGGAGTCTATGATGTTTATGCCAAGGCCTTTGATTCTATCGCATTGGCCTATCCCGATGTGCTTCATGTTTTTGCTGCTGGCAATGATGGAAAAATGACCTGCGCCCCCTTTCCTACAAGCTACAAAACTGTTGCCGGTGGCTATCAAAGCGCTAAGAACTCACTTGTAGTAGGCAATGTGAATAAGTACGGTGCGGCTTTTGTAGAGTCTTCCAGAGGGCCATTGCTGGATGGGCGACTGAAGCCGGAAATTTGTGCAGTTGGTACTACCGTTTATTCTACCAAAAGGAACGACCAATACATGAGTGCTACCGGTACGAGTATGGCTTGTCCACAAATTGCAGGGACTTCCGGCTTGCTACAGGAAGCGTACAAGAGAAAGCACGGTGGGGTATATCCAGGTTCAGCATTGCTAAAGGCGTTACTCATGAATGGCGCAACCGATATGGGCAACCCGGGTCCCGATTTTACTTATGGTTTCGGTGTGGCCAATGTGCTTCGCTCCGCAGCAATGATTGATAGCAACTGGATCTATTCCGGCACGATTGGCAATGGTGCTAGTCAGAACCCTTTGAGCATTCAGGTGCCTCCCAATACCGGGCAGTTGAAGGTAATGCTCTATTGGCACGATTTGCCGGCAAGCCCCAGCTCAGCAAGTCAGCTTATCAATGATCTGGATTTGAAAGTGACGGATGCTAGTGCTGTTACTCATTTGCCTTTAGTATTGGATCCATCCCCCGCATCAGTGGCCAATCCTGCTGTGCAAGGAGCTGACCACCGAAACAATGTGGAGCAAGTCGTCATAGACCATCCGCAAGCCGGAAGTTATTCGGTGAATGTAGCGGGCTATTCGGTACCATCCGGGCCGCAGGCCTATACGCTAGTTTATGACCTTGTGCCGACCGGTATCAACATCACAACGCCCAATGCCGGTGACGCTTATTTCAGTGGCTTGTATGCGATAAATTGTTACTGGAGTGCCCCGCCGGGAACACAGCCGTTCACTGCCGAATTTTCAATAGATAATGGAGCAAGTTGGACGACAATTTCTAATAGTATCCCGCCAGATTCTCGTACAACTTTATGGTACATCCCTGCCGGACTGAACAGCAGCCAATGTCGCTTTAGAGTGAGCCGGAATGGTACCGGCGAAACGTCGACCACTGGCGCATTTATGGTGCTTGACCAACCAAAATTGCAGTTGAATCCTATGCAGTGTCCGGGTTATGTCGCGATGCATTGGAGTCCTACACCTCAAGCGACTAGTTACGATGTGCTTCAGAAGGTCGGTGCTTTCCTTGAGAAAATTGCTAGTGTGACCGATACCAACTACACTGTCTCCGGTCTTGATCAGGACAGCCTTTATTATTTTGCCGTGCAGCCAATTATTGGCGGGAAGGCTGGCTTTAGAAGTGCCGCAGTGAAGCGCCAGCCTAATACCGGTACGTGTGCTGGCACAATATCTGATGGCGACTTGGCTCTTCGGAAAATATTGGGGCTTAAGACTGGTCGGATCAATACTTCCACCGCCTTAGGTAGCAACGAAACGCTGCAAGTGCAGGTACAGAATTTGGACGACCAAAGTGCAGGTCCGTTTGAAGTAGCCTATCAAATTAACGGAGGGCTATGGACATCGTCTGTTGGAAATAGTATTGCAGCCTTGGGAAGTAGCATAGTTAGTTTTGGAGGTCTGAATCTTTCTGCTCCGGGTAATTATTTCATTCGTGCCGCTGTTAAGAACCTCACGAAAGTGGATGGAGTTTCAAATAATGACACCCTAAGCTTGACGGTACGACAGTTGCGCAACGATCCTGTGAATTTGGCGGGAGGCTTTCTTGAAGATTTTGAAAGTTTACCCCGCCTCAGCTTGATTGGGGATAGCATGGGCTTTTCGTCCAGCCAACATTGGGATTATACACAAAGCACGGATTCCGGAAGGCTTCGTAGCTATGTGGACAATGATATCTGTATTGGCGGAAGCCGTAGCCTATCAATGGATATGGCGTTCAATACTAAAGCCGTTTTGAATCAGCTTGTAGGTACGTTTAATCTTGTAGGCAATCACACCGGTATTGACGAGGTTCGGCTGGAGTTTGACTATCGCATCCATGGTACGCCAAAGTACGCTGATAGCAATCGAGTGTGGGTTCGCGGTACGGATACGGATCCGTGGGTGCCAATATTTACTTACGATACAACTATTCCAACTGGGCTTCCGCTCAATTCAGGAACGCTTTCTATTACCGATGCCTTGACGCAGGCTGGGCAACATTTTAGTACAACTACACAAATCGCCTTCGGTCAATACGATACCAGTGTTATTGCTCAGAATGATTATGGGAATGGGCTCACCTTAGACAATATTAAGCTCTACAAAGTTTTGAATGATGTAGGGATTACGGCGGTGCTTTCTCCACAGGAATCTAATTGCCTTTTGGGAAGTAATACTCCGCTCACGATTAGGGTTGCCAATGGTGTGACAACACCAGTGGTACAGGTTGCCTTATTTTATCGCTTTGATAATGGGCCGGTAGAAAGCGATACCATCCCAGTATTGGCAGGTAAGGCGGTCGTAGATCATACTTTTAGGAAAAGTTTGAATACAGCTGCGTTTGGATCGCATACGCTGGATGTTTGGATGTCTGTCCCGAATGATTCTTATTCAAAGAATGACAGCATTATTGGCTATCTATTCCGAAACCAACCGGTAATTACAAACTATCCCTACCTGGAGAATTTTGAGCAAGGTGAAGGCTATTGGTATGCCGCGGGTAAGAGTAGCAGTTGGGCCTTTGGGACACCTAGTGCCAAAAAGATTCATAGAGCGGCAAGTGGGACAAATGCTTGGAAGACGAGCCTGGCTGGTACCTATAACGACAATGAAAGTTCGTATCTCTATAGCCCTTGCTTTGACCTATCCGGTATGAAGAATCCGATGCTCAGCTTTTCGGGAGCTATGGAGATTGAGCATTGTGGTGCCAATCGTTGCGATGCTGCATGGATGGAGTATGCCATTGGTGATAGCACTTGGAAGAAGCTTGGCGGCTATGGCCAGGGCACCAACTGGTACACGGATTCCGTTTTTCAAGTTTGGAATAGCCAAGATGAGCCAAGATGGAAAGTCTCCTCCATCCCATTGCCAAAAACCAATCAAAACATTCGTTTACGTTTTGCTTTCAACTCAGATCCTGGAGCTGGTTTTGAAGGGATCGCTGTAGATGACATCCATATCTATGACTTAGAAAACAAGATCAGCATTCCGGACGTTCCGGAAGGGCTTAGCCTCAACATTAGCGGAGGAAATACAAGCGATAAATTCTTGACTGCAACCAATGAAATCCTAGGGAGTATCCAGAGTGGAGGCGCGGATTTGGGCAACACAACATTGCGTTCCTATAAGCAAACACGGTTGATGAATAGCCCGGCACTCCAGTATGTTTTGCCAAGAAGTTTTGTACTGCAATCGGCACAGCAACCAAAAGATACTGTCAGGGCGCGCTTTTACATTACTGATGATGCAGTAAAAGAGCTGTTGGTCGATTCTTCTTGTGCCACTTGTTCCAAACCGGAATCTGCCTATGCCTTGGGAATTACCAAGTATGATCATGCCAACAAAAGTTTAGAGAATGGGACTTGGGATGATAATACCGGCGGAGTCTATTCGTTTATTCCTGCAAGGCAAATAAAATGGGTGCCTTATGATGCAGGATATTATGCAGAAACTGGGCTTGGCTCCTTTTCAGAAATCTGGTTCAACGATGGTGGTGCTACGGGGAGTTTTCCTTTAGGAAGTTCCTCAATTCAGTTTGATGCGATGCGCAAGGATCGGCAGTCTGTCCTCTGTAGCTGGCAATGTCTGGTGGATACTGCCGTGAGCAGCTACGAACTACAACGAGCAGATCGTCCGAGCTTGTTTCAAGGAATCGCAACGGTCAATTCCGTACAAAGCAATAGTAAGCAATATACCTACACGGATATCCCGCCAAATGTGAGCACTCAGGCACTTTACTATCGATTACGTTATACACTGAAAGATGGTTCCCGTTTTTTTAGCCCAATACGGCAGATAATTTGGTCCGGAGGGAAAGCTGATGCCCAGGTGTATCCGAATCCCATAAGTGATGGATCCCTGAACATTCGTTGGACCACCCAACCTGGAGCAGTAATGCAAGTTGCTGTGATGGATGCTTCTGGGAGGAAGTTATTCCAACAGCAAGTGACAGCATCCGCCTATCTCAACGAGTCCAAATTTTCACTTGGAAGTTTGGCAAAGGGGATCTATTTCGTGCACATCAATATTGGTGATGAACAGTTCAATACCATGCTGGGCGTGCATTAGGAAGTGAATCGGTTACAGATTCTGACCGCGATAGGGGCGTAGGGGATGATCCTTAGACTTATTAAAGGCTTTCGTTTTGGAAGCCTTTCTTTCTGCAGCTAAAGCAGAGCGTTCTTCATCACTAAGATGGAGCTCGGAGATACATTGCTCATTGCAGCATCCTTCCATTTTTTCATGGCATTCATTGCACTGGATGAAGAGTAGGTGACAGGCGTTGTTTGCGCAATTGGTATGGGTGTCACAAGGTTTGCCGCATTGGTGGCAATGGGCAATTACATCTTCAGAAATTCGTTCCCCTAGTCGGGCGTCAAACACGAAATTCTTACCGATAAACTTTAGCGGGAGTCCTTGCTCGGTTGCCTTTCTGGTATATTCAATAATGCCACCTTCTAGTTGGTAAATATTCTTGAAGCCCTGATGGAGCATATAGGCACTTGCTTTTTCACAACGAATGCCACCCGTGCAATACATGATGATAGGCTTGTCTTTAGCATCCCTGAGCATGTCGACAGCCATAGGCAATTGTTCCCTAAACGTGTCACTGGGCACTTCCAACGCATGCTCAAAATGCCCGACTTCATATTCATAGTGATTGCGCATATCCACGATAATCGTATCCGGATTTTCCGCAAGCTCATTAAATTCTTTAGCTTTCAGGTGTATGCCGCCTTTGGATGGGTCAAAGCTAGGGTCGACGATACCGTCGGCAACAATTTTTTCACGCAGCTTAATATTTAAAACCCAGAACGATTTTCCGTCATCTTCAATGGCAATGTTGAGTCGAATGCCGTTCAAAAAGTCAATGCCATACAAGCATTCTTTTAGTGCTTCGAAATTGGAGGCAGGTACTGAAATCTGTGCATTAATGCCTTCTGATGCTACATAGATTCGTCCAAAGACATTCAGTGCATTAAGCTTTCGGTAAAGATTGTCCCTAAACGTTTGTGGGTCTTCTATTGTATGGTACTTGTAGAAGGAGATGGTGGTTCTTGGCTCGGTTTCAGCCAGAAGCTGTTGCTTGAGAAATTCGTTGTTGAATTTGTTGTGTAATACAGACATGTTGCTTGTGGTATTCAATAGTTATTTGAAAAAAAGTCCTTGTCCTAAAATATCATCCTGTTGCGAGTCGCTCAATAAAGAGGGTTGCGTTTGTGTAGAAAAATGTAGCGGCGGATATTCATCCAAAAAGCCAAAATCATATAGACGATCAGGGGCGAGCCGAGGGTTAGGAAGCTGATATAAATGAACCACATCCGGATCCGGGAAGTGGCGATTCCCATCCGTTCTCCAATGGCATTACAGACCCCGAAGGCGCGCCATTCTATTGCCGATTTTGATTTTACAATTCGCTCATTCATCATTAAGTCGCTTGACTGCAAAATTACAATTTGTGTCTTTAACCATCAGTTGAGTTGAGTCGAATTCTACAGAATGTCCGAATTTTATATTTTTCAAAGACTACATGAAGCTGTTTGCCGCCACACAGATTCAGGCTTGGGATAGCGCTACTCTTTCAGCACAAGGCATCACCTCTCTCGAGTTGATGGAGCGGGCAGCAACGGCCTGTTGCGCATGGCTAGTTGCAAATTATGGCACCGAGCGGCCGTTTATAGTTTTTGCTGGTATGGGAAATAATGGTGGTGATGGCTTAGCAATTGCTCGAATGCTTCTTCAACAGGGTTATGCCGTACTCGCCTTCGTTGCGCAACATCGGGCTGTTTTTTCTGCAGATGCTGGCTACAATTTTTCCCGCCTAAGGACTGAGTTTCCCGATCGGGTATTTGAATGGAAGCCCGGTGATCAGCTGAGTGGAATTCCGGCTGATGCAATTTTTATTGACGCATTGTTTGGGACTGGCTTAAGTCGGTCTCTGTCCGGGTTTCCGGCAGAACTAGTTGCTTGGTTGAATGCCTGTAGCCAGAAGAAAATTGCTATTGACCTGCCCTCGGGGCTGTTCGCCGACCTTCCTCCGGAGTCGGGGCAATGCATTTTAAATGCCGCAGTAACCCTCAGTTTCCAACAATACAAAACCAGTATGCTCTGGCCTGAAGGTGGCCGACATTGCGGTGAAATTCACCTTCTTGATATTGGTCTAGACCGCACCTTCTATACCGAAGAGCCTTGTACACAGTTCACCCTTACGTCGGATGTTGTTCGCCAGGTGTTTCGTCCCAGACAGAAATTTTCAAACAAGGGCAGCTATGGTACGGCGCAGCTTATTGGCGGGAGCTATGGTATGATCGGCGCTATGGTATTGGCCACTGAAGCTGCGGCAAGGGTTGGCTGTGGCAAAGTACATGCATTAGTTCCAGAGTGTGGTTATGGTATAATACAGTGTAGTGTTCCGGTGGCGATGTGCCATACTTCAGGTATTCATTATTTAGAAACGATCACCCAAGCCAATGCTGTTGATGCTGTAGGTATTGGGCCGGGGATGGGCACCTCAGACAAGGTTGCCCAAGCGTTTTTTACATTTCTTAAAGCGGCTACTAAGCCAATAGTGCTTGATGCCGATGCGCTAAACCTACTTAGTCTGTATCCAGAATGTTTGTCCCTTATTCCGAAAAATTCAATTTTGACGCCACATCCTAAGGAGTTTGAACGTCTATTTGGTACAGTATCCTCTGTGCTTTTTAGAAATCAACGAGCCTTGGAAATTGCCAAGAAATATCAACTAATTATTGTGGCCAAAGACACGCATACGTTTATTGCCTTACCCGATGGGCGAGGCTACTACAATATCAATGGTAATGCAGGTATGGCAACAGCAGGTGCCGGCGATGTGCTTTGTGGTATGATCGTGGGCTTGTTGGCACAAGGCTATCCGCCGGCTGATGCGGCCTTGATGGGTGTGTTTCTGCACGGAGCTTCCGGGGATATTGCTGTAAAGACAAAGGCTCAAGAATCACTATTGGCGAGTGATTTGTTTGATGGTATTCACCAAGCTTTCCGAAAATTTTATTAAAGAGTTGAACCTTTATTAGAAATTGATTTTTTGCAGTATTGAAATGCGACTTCTTGGGTTAAAAGCAAATCACCTGTACGGACGTTGCATGCAACGTCCGTACTAGGCATGCAAGGTCCGTACTAGGCATGCAAGGTCCGTACGATTTATCCCAAAAAGGTCATTAGCCACTTTTTCAAATTGCGGCCATTAGAGAAAGTGTGGGTATAATCCGCTACTGTATTGAGTTATTTTTGAAGAATAGTTGGTAAATTCAGGTAAGAAAATCTTACAACGCAATCGGACTAGAGCTATCCAGAGCTAATAGGCAAAGTGGATGGTTTAGTGAGCCTTGGTATTTCAAATATCCACCATTCTTAATCTTAGTTAAATCCTAATGATCTTTTTGGGTTGAAAACAAATCACAACCTATGCTACGTACGGACGTTGCATGCAACGTCCGAACAATTTGTGAGCAACGTCCGTACAATTTGTGAGCAACGTCCGTACGGCGATTAATTTTTATTGACCACAATAGCTGTTGTTCAGTTTGTGTGCCGACCTAGGAGCAAAAGTGAACGCATTCGAATAGCCTACCTTTGCCGCTTCAAATTGAATTGAACAATGCATATTTCAGAAATTTTAAGTGCGCTTGGAATTAAAGAAACTAACTCAGGAACCTCAACCGGAACCCAATGGCTTAGTACTACCGGTACTGAATTTTGTTCTTATACTCCAGTAGATGGTAGTGTCCTTGCAAAGGTGACGATGACAGATGCCGCAGGGTATCAAGCAGTAGTTGGGCAAGCAAACGCGGCATTTGCGGAGTGGCGGATGTGGCCGGCTCCCAAGCGGGGTGAAGTAGTTCGGCAGATAGGCGAAGCACTTCGGAAAAATAAGGATGCCTTAGGACGCTTGGTGAGCTATGAAATGGGCAAATCACTACAAGAAGGTTGGGGAGAAGTACAGGAAATGATTGATATCGCTGATTTTGCTGTAGGCTTGTCCCGCCAACTATATGGTTTGACTATTCACAGCGAACGCCCCATGCATCGGATGTATGAACAATGGCATCCACTAGGCATCGTTGGAATTATCTCTGCTTTTAATTTTCCGGTGGCCGTTTGGAGCTGGAATTCTTTCATAGCTTGGGTTTGCGGGGATGTATGTATTTGGAAGCCCTCCGAGAAGACGCCACTTACTGCATTGGCTTGTTTTAATATCGTTTCGGATATTCTTAAGGCCAACAATGTGCCAGAGGGAGTCAACTGCCTTGTTTCAGGAGGGAGGGAAGTTGGCGAAATGCTGACTAATGATGTACGGGTACCGCTAATCAGTGCTACAGGAAGTACCCGAATGGGGAAGGCTATCGCGGCAGTAGTAGGGCAGCGCTTAGGGAAATCCTTGCTGGAGTTGGGAGGTAATAATGCCATCATCATCTCTAAAGAAGCAGATCTCAACATGGCCTTGATTGGTTGTGTATTTGGCGCGGTAGGTACAGCAGGTCAGCGATGCACCACAACCCGCAGGATTATCATTCATGAAAGTGTGTATGATACCTTCAAAGAAAAGCTCGTTGCTGCGTATCAACAGTTGGTGATTGGTAATCCATTGGACGAAAAGTCGCATGTCGGGCCATTGATTGATAAAGATGCAGTAGCGGCCTATTTACATTCTATTGAGGCGGTAAAAGCAGAAGGTGGAAATGAACTTGTTGCCGGAGGCGTATTGGAAGGTGCCGGTTATGAGAGTGGCTGCTACGTGAAGCCTTGCATTTTTGAAGTGCAGAATTCTTTTAAAATTGTGCAGCATGAAACCTTTGCTCCGATTTTGTATATCATGAAGTATGCCAAGCTAGAAGAGGCGATTGCTATGCAGAATGATGTGCCGCAAGGCTTGTCTTCTGCTATCTTCACCTTGAATATGCGAGAAGCAGAGACCTTCCTTTCACATAAGGG
Organism: Bacteroidota bacterium; assembly: GCA_018267675.1. Classification (GTDB taxonomy): domain Bacteria; phylum Bacteroidota; class Bacteroidia; order Chitinophagales; family Chitinophagaceae; genus UBA1952. Next base: position 4,542 of record JAFDYA010000117.1, on the reverse strand, counting down.
TTCCGACTGTGGCATTGCTAACGTAAATATTGGCACGAGCGGTGCAGAAATTGGCGGGGCTTTCGGTGGAGAAAAAGAAACGGGTGGTGGCCGCGAAAGTGGCTCAGATAGCTGGAAAGCTTATATGCGACGCCAGACAAATACGCTCAATTGGGGAGACTCGCTTCCCTTGGCACAAGGAATTAAGTTTACAGTTTAGCCTTACCAAAAACTTTTAAGTAAAGCCCGAAGCATTAGTTGCTCGGGGTTTTTCTTTATCTACGCATGATCCGCCTTGATTCTGTAGCCAATAGCCAATTGCAAAATCAATATCAAAAGCTGAAAAGCCAACACGCTGCCGTCAAGGACTATGAGGGGACGAATTGATTGCGGCTACCCAATCGATATTTGGTGGTCCTGTAAGCGCCGGAAATGGCCGGAGCTCTGTTATCTTGTAGTTTTGCAGACTCTCTCAAAGAATTTTTTTTATTGTTTCCATGGGTTTTATAAAGACCAGTAAGCTGACCATTTTGAAAATGGGCATCCTGACGATTATCTATTTGTTCCTATTTGGAATGGTCGGACAAGCACAAACTGATTCTACTTCGCAGCCTCTGCGGATTTCTTTGCTCACAGTAGGTGTTGGCGATGAAATTTATGCCTCTTTTGGTCATACCGGCATTCGCATTGTGGATAGTGCAGCCGGAACAGACAAAGTATATAATTGGGGTACTTTTGATGGTTTTCAGGAGAACTTTGAATTGAAGTTTATGCGCGGAAAGTTGCTTTATTACTGTTCTGTCGAGTCGTTCTTGAACTTCTATCAGACTTATGTACGGGAGCAACGCCGGATTCAAGAACAAGTTTTACAGGTACCACCGGCCATCGCAGCAAAGCTTCGTCACTTCCTGGAGGAGAACCTGTCCGAGGAAAATCGGTACTACAAGTATGATTTCTTGTTTGATAATTGTGCCACAAGGCAGCGGGATGTATTCCAAGCGGAACTAGGGAAGGATTTGAAATTTGGCGAAGCCTTACCCCAGGGGACAAAGCTTAGCTTCCGAAGTATCGTCAACCAATATCTTGCGTCCTTGCCCTGGGAGCGACTAGGGATTAATCTTTTGCTGGGTTCAAAACTGGACAAGACAATGAGCAATACCGAAGCTATGTTCCTTCCCGATATGCTCCGAAATGCGGTGGCTGGCGCAAAGTATTCAGGAGGGCAATTTGCAGCACCGGCAGTGGAATTATTGCCAGCAGGTCCGGCAATTCCGGCTCCGGGTCATTCGGTGTTGTGGGTGATGCTTGGCTTTGCTGCAGTCGTTATTCTCGGTGCAGTTCTTCCCGGCTTTAATATTATTGGCGTTATCGCTCGGGATGTCTTACTGGTTGGCACAAGCTTACTCGGTGGGCTAATGTTGTTCATGTGGTTGGGTACTGATCATAAAGCTTGTTCTGATAATTTTAATGTGCTTTGGGCATTACCCACCAACATGATTATCCCATTTGTGAAGCGACAGAAAAGGAGCCGTTATGCGTTAGTTGCCATTTTCCTGATCATTTTAGCCTTGGCTTTTCATTTTATTGGGGTGCAGCGAATGCCGCTTGGCGATATTTGGCCTTTATTGCTCGCTTTGCTTTTTAGTTTCGGAATGATGTACAAACAAGCAACCACAGAAATAGTTTATGACCCGTCTGCAGATCACCACTAAAAAATTTCCTTGTATTTCCTATACCAAATGCGGGACAGGCCCCGCTTTGATGCTATTACACGGTTTCCCCTTGGACGGAAGCATATGGGATGCAATTGTTCCTGGTTTGGCACAGCAGTTTACTGTTTTGGTGCCGGATATGCCTGGTGTTGGAGCGAGTGTTTTAAGCAAGGAAGGGGCGAGTATTGATGAACTAGCCGAGCTTGTTCCTGCTATTTTGAAGCAAGAAGGATTAGGGGCTTGTGTGTTAGCCGGTCATTCTATGGGTGGATACATAGCCTTGGCTGCGACTGAGCTTTTCCCGAACTTTGTTCAAGGAATAGCACTCATTCATTCTACTGCGAATGCGGATAGTGAAGAGAAACGGGAGAAGCGGCAAAGAGCAATTGATTTGATTGAAAATGGAGGACAAGCTGCTTTCGTACGTGTTGCGCTTGAGGATTTATTTCCTACCGAATTTAAACTAACCAATCCTGATCTCTTACAAGCACAGCTTGATCGGTCGTTAAAGGTGCCGGAGTTTACATTAGTGAATGCTTACCGGGCCATGATGGCACGCCCGGATAGGAATGAGGTGCTTGCCAATACCGTCATGCCGGTGTTATTTATTTTTGGCGCGGAGGATACAGTTATCCCGTACAAAGCTTGCCTACAACAATCCTTGTTGCCAAACGTTTCATTTGTGGAGCTTTATGTAGCCTGTGGACATATGAGTATGCTGGAATACCCTGAACGTTTACAAAGGGACTTGCGTACATTCGTAGGTTATTGCGCCGGAGCATAGTTAATGTAGCATTGTTCATGAACATTTTTAGGAAGATAGGCTTGCTTTTTTGTTTGGTTTTTTTGCTTGCCTCTGGGGAAGTGATGGCCACGCATGTTGTGGGTGGAGAAGTGACCTACACCTATCTCGGCAACAGTGTTTACAGATTTAGGATTGACATTTACCGTGATTGCATCAATGGTGACGTACAGGCTATTTCGCAGGATAACCCAGCCTACATTTCGGTTTTTTCCGGTAATGGCACCCGCTTATTCTCCGACTCTATCAATTCCAGTAGCCGCATTCTTATCCCGGATAATTTTAGCAACGATTGTATCAACAATAAGCCGGCAACCTGTTTGGATAGGATTACGTTTTTCAAAAACTACACCTTACCGGAAAATCCAGCAGGATATTACTTAGTCTATCAGCGATGCTGTCGGAATGGTACCATCCTGAACATTGTCAATCCGGGGTCAACAGGAGCTACTTACTATTGCCAAGTGCCACCAGCTAGCTTGACTAACCCTATCGTGAATAACAGCGCGGTTTTTAAAAACTATCCACCACAAATTATTTGCATCAACAACCCGCTCTTTTATGATCATTCCGCAACCGACGCCGACGGGGATTCGCTTAGCTATGAATTCTGTACTGCATTTGGCGGAGGGTCGGCAAATGATGCGAAACCAGTACCCACTTCACTCAACTTCCCTGCTGTCAGCTACTACTTCCCCTATAGCGCAAAGCTGCCCATGGGGCCAGGTAATGCCTCATTGAAAATTGATCCAGTTACCGGCATGATCACAGGGACACCCGCTCAGTTGGGGCGTTATGTGGTGACCGTCTGCTGCCATGAATGGCGAAATGGTGTCATCATCAATACAGTTACCCGTGAATTCCAGTTTGTGGTAACTAATTGTAGCAAGGCTGTTGTAGCCAATATTCCACAACTCTCGTCGGAGTTCAATACGTTTATTGTGCAGTGCAAAGGATATACTGTAAAATTTAGAAACCTAAGCAAAGGTGCCAACGATACTTATGATGCCTATAGTTGGGATTTTGGCGTACCGGGCATTAATTCGGATACTTCCCATTTGGCCGAGCCGGAATATACCTATCCCGATACGGGAACTTACCTAGTTAAGCTCAAAGTGAATAGAGGAAGCACTTGTACTGATAGTATTGAGCGCTTTGTCAAGATTTATCCGAGTTTTCATGTGGACTTTGATCATTCGGGTTTGCCTTGTCCCGATGCGCCCATTGATTTTATTAACCGGACTTCCTCAACGTATCAGCCGGTAGTGAGCTACGATTGGGATTTCGGTGATGGAAAAAGTTCAAAGGATTTTGCCCCTCAGCATGTTTACGATACCGGAGGAGATTATACCGTTATCCTACGAGCGCAGAATATTAAGGGCTGCTATGATTCATCGATAAAGCAAGTGAGTATTGGCCGTTTTAAAGCCTTTGCTGGAAATGATACGATTATTGTTCAGGGGGAGAGCATCATTTTTAATGCCACTGGCGGTAGTTTCTACACATGGACGCCGGCGGCTTACCTCAACAATCCTAATATCGCTAATCCAATAGGTTATTATCCGGATACCGGTCGTTTTGTGTATAGTGTTCATGTAGCCAGCCAGGGAGGTTGTGTGGGTGATGACACGATCACAGTATGGGTGGTTGGGCAGTCGTCGATTTATGTTCCTTCGGCCTTTTCGCCGAATGGAGACGGGATTAATGATGTACTTCGCCCAATAGGTGTTGGTTACCGGAATATTAATTATTTCCGAGTGTACAATCGTTGGGGGCAATCAGTGTTTTACTCCACTCGTTGGGGGGCAGGATGGGATGGGCAGTATCAGGGAAAGAATGCCGATATCGGTACTTATTTCTGGATGCTAAGTATTAAGGATCGTTTCGGAAAGGATGTGAAAATGACGGGCGATGCTACGCTCATAAGATAACCACACAGTAATAATTACTTTCAACAGGAAGTTTCAAGGTTTTATTTTCAATGCAACGTAGATCTATTTTTATCACCGGTGCGACATCAGGGTTTGGCAAAGCAATTGCTGAAAAATT
>JAFDYA010000116.1 GCA_018267675.1 Bacteroidota bacterium | reverse complement strand
CTTCTCGTGACCGAACAATTCGCTACCGGCCAGTTCCTTTGATAAGGCACCACAATCAATGGCAATGAATGGCATTGCGGCACGCTTGCTCTTTTTGTGGATTTGCTGCGCGATCACTTCCTTGCCACTGCCACTTTCTCCATAAATAATGACACTATAGTTGGTCGGAGCGACTAAGTCTATTTGATGCAAGATGTTTGCAAAGGCCGCACTACTGCCCATAATATACTCCCGACTTTGTCCTATATTGCTTTGAGCAGCTTTGCTTCTCTCTTTTTTCGAGCTCGCTGTCTTTAAAGAGTTTTGTTGCTCCTCTGTACCAATTGGCCACTCGCTGCTGCCCTCTGGAGCTTGTAAGGCCGATTTTATTGTTGCGAGTATTTCTGCGGGTAATAGAGGTTTGGTGATATAGTCAAATGCGCCGAGTTTCATCATTTCTACAGCATTTTTCACATCGCTATATCCGGTAATGATCACTACAGGCACTTCCCGATAAAGACTTTTGATCTCCGTCAGCAGATGCGATCCTGAAATGTCATCTAGCTTAAAATCGCAGAGTGCCATATCAGGTTTGTTGGACTGGAGCCAGGCAATTGCTTCTTTCCCGGTAGTGTGTGTCGATACTTCGTATCCTTTTCGACTCAATAAACGGGAGAGCAGGAGACACATATCCTTATCGTCGTCCACTACTAATATTTTTTCGGGCATAGTTTTTTTCCTCTTTCTCAAATTTAGGTAAAATCTGGTTTTAGATGGAATGGCTTTCGGCGCTTTACTATGCCCATACTGCCCGAAGTTGCGCTGTTGGTATATTGAGCTGATCTCGATATTTGGCCACAGTCCGCCGGGCTACTTTGTAACCCTGGGCTTGCAACAAGGATACGATTTGTAGATCAGTGAATGGGTGTTTTTTGTTTTCACCGGCTATAGTTTCTTGGATTATGGATTGGATGACTTTATTCGACACAATCGTACCATATTCGTCGGCAATGCCTTCGCTGAATAGGTCTTTCAATAAGATTTGCCCAAAATGGGTATCGGCATATTTATTGCTCGTAATTCGCGAAACAGTCGATATGTCTAAGTCGCAAATTGCAGCAATTTCGCGCAAGACCATTGGCTTTAGCTTCCTGATGTCGCCTTCCAAAAAGTATTCTTTCTGAAAGTTGGCGATGCTGCGCATGATCCGCATCATCGTATCCTCCCGCTGCCGGATGGCCGTCACAAACCATTGTGCTGAGAGTAGTTTCCCCTTCATGTATTGAGCAGCACTCTTGTCACCTGCGGCAGTCTGGTTCACCAAGTTTTCATATAGGCTTTGATTGACTTGCAGTCCTGTGCTGCGGCTATTTTGTAAACTTATTTGAACGGAGTCGCCAAAGCGGCTGATCAGAAAGTCCGGAATGATGGTCGTCTTGGGCTGTAGCGTACTGCTGTTTTCGCTTGCCGGGTAGAACTTTAGCCCACTAATAAAGCTGAGTACCTGCTTAAAGTCGTCCTCTTCAAAACCTAATTGGTGTTGGATTTTTTCCAGTTGGCGATGCATTAGATCGTCGTAATGATCCCGAATTAAAAGGAGCGCAGCATCCCCTTCTTTGCTTTGCCTATCTTGATGGCTCAGTTGCGCTAATAAGCATTCTTGAATATTGTGGGTGCCGATGCCTATCGGTTCAAAACTTTGTACCACTTTCAGCACGCGTTCAAAATCCTTAACCGAAATAATTGCGCCTGATTCAAAGGATAGATCGTCGGCCAGCTCTTCTAGGTCAATAGTCAGGAAGCCGTGGTCGTCCAAATTGTCAATGATGAATTCACCAATCCTTTGATCTAATTCTGCAAGGTCGCATATATGCAACTGCTGCTTAGCTTCGTCTTTAAAGTTCATTTTTCCGGACAAAGCAACACAGGGGTAGTGCTCCTGCCCCAAGTAGTTTTGGTATTCTGTTTTGTAGTCCGGCTTGTCGGTATCGGCATATTCTTCCCAAGTCTGATAGTCGTCTTGGTCGGAGTTGCTTTGTAGCTCATCTCGGTCGTCATCGGCCTCCGCTTCCTTCACTTCCAACAGGGGATTTTCTTCAAGTTGCAATTGAAGGTGTTGCTCCAATTCCAAAGAATTGAGAAAAAAAAGATTAAGAAGTTGTATCTGCTGGGGGAGGATTTTCAAACGCTGAGTTTGAATTTGATGTTGCGCTATCATTATTAAGTATTCTATTCACTATCTGCCAATACAAGTAGGCTGCCATTTTTGAAGGTTCTATAGATTTTAATGCAGCTGTCGCTTAATACAATGGGAATCATGTTGTTTCAGATTTAATTGCAGTACTGGTTAGGGATTTCAATGTGTAAAGGGTTTTTGAGAATCGGGGAGTTGGGGCAAAATTTCCCCGAAATGCTATGACCAAGCGGATTGTTGCCACACGATCCAGACTTTTACAGGCCGTCTTGATACAAGTTAATTTGTGTTACTTGATTTAGCCGCTTCAAAAACACCGTAATTTGTGCTGCTTTTTTCGGGCGGATTAGTTGAAATTCGCCGCAAGCTTATCACCAAAATGAATCCATACTTAGCCGCTTTACTTGAGATATTGAAGTATGTCCTGCCTGCTATCGTGATGCTGGGCTTTACTTATATGATTGTTCAGAAATTTCTGGTGTCGGAATTGTCGAGGAAGCAAATCGCCCTGCTCCATGAATCGCAAAACGTGACCATTCCGCTTCGGTTGCAAGCCTATGAACGGCTCACCCTGTTTATTGAACGGATACAGACTCGGCAACTAGTGCCGCGAGTGTATATCACGCGCATGACAGCAGGAGAGCGGCGCCAGGCAATGGTCTTGGCAATCAATACCGAGTGGGAGCACAATCTTTCTCAGCAGATTTATGTGAGCCGGCAAGTATGGGAAACGGTGAAACACATGCGGGAACAAGAGTTGGCACTCATTCATGGTCTGGCTCAAAATCTGAATCCCGATAGTCCCGCTAAGGATTTGCAACGGAGCATTGCCGACTATCTTTCCGACCAGGAAGGAGATAGTCCGGGGGCAATCGCACTGGCTGTGATCGCGGAAGAAGCAAAGCGGGTATTATCCTACGGGGCTTCAGAATAGCCAGTCCTGCCTTTTTTTGATTTTTAAATTAGTATTTCTTGGAGGACAAGCAT
>JAFDYA010000115.1 GCA_018267675.1 Bacteroidota bacterium | reverse complement strand
GTAAATAGGGATACCAGAACTACGGTAGAAAAAAATTGACGCATAGAATTGCAAAAGGCCGGCAAATATAGGCTTTCGGCACAGCGCAACTTTGTTAAAAGGCTTTATACAAGGAAATATTCTCTTGGTATGATGCCAAGCCCTGCAGCTCCGGATAAATAATCTTTCGGATGCTACCGCCCGCTATTGGTGCAAGGATATACCACAATAATGCCCGCAGATCAAGCTAATGCTGCCAACTGAATAAATGAAAATGGCTTCAGCAGGCGAATCAATGACTAGTTTTTATTGATTACAAACATAAACGGCTGAGGTCTTCCTTGGAGGAAGCCTGCTACTTTCCTAGCCTTACGGACAACTTTATAATGTTGCAAATCGATAATTTCATGAGGAATAGCAACCGTCCCTTCCCGAACCGCATCCCGCAAGAAATGATTCAACAAAACAGCAGAAGGTAGATCGCAAGCGATAATGTCATTCACATACTGCATCCAGGTTCTTTCGTTTCCTCTTTGAATTGATTTTCTCATAACGCTTACTTTAAAAAATTAATACTACCGACGATAATGAACTTTATTCAGATCCGACCCGCACCCACATTTCTTTGTACTACTACAACTTTGTGCCAACATGAATATCCCTAACAAAAACACTGCCGAAACACCCAACTTCATCCACTTTTTAACCATCATAATTCTAAAGTTCTTGCTGTAAAAATATAGTTCTTTACCAGCTATACTCGTGAAGTGAATTGTAAAATTTGATTTTTCAATTTGCAATTGCCTGTTCTCCTTTATTAGACGGCTATTCCCCTATAAGCGTTGGCCGCTTGATTCATAATTTACGTTTCTAAGACAGTTCTAGCTCAGCAAACCCTCCGGTTTTTATATTTGTATTCATGCTCGGAATGCGTCATTCAATTCTATCCCATCCAGGCCGGGTATTTCTCTTCTTTTTATTACTGCTCTTCCTGCTGTATTGGTCGGCTGCATCCTGCGGCTGGGTGAGCGACACCTTGGGCTGGCTTCACGCTATCCAATCCGACTCATTTGCCGACTACCTCAACCGGAGCAATTTCGGGGTAAAAAGTTTCTACCAAACCACCCAACTGATCACCTGGCTTTTTTATCAACTCGTGGGCACAAACCACTGGCTCTGGTTCTTCCTGCACCTTGGCCTCCAGGCCCTCAACGGCACACTTCTATTTGTTTTTGTACAAACTCTCCTTGCCGACTTCAACATCCCCGATGCTGCCACTATTGCCTTTGGTGCCGCCATCTTGTTTGTTTGCAGCCCCTATGCCAATGAAGTAATCGTTTGGAAAGCGGCATTTCACTATTTACAAGGTATGGCGTTCCTCTTGGGAATTCTCGTCCTCCAAATCCGCTATCTACAGCAGCCGAAGAAGAAGTACGCCCTATTTGCCTTTGTGCTTTTTTTCATTTCTGAATTTGCCCTTGAGATATGGTACCTCACGCCGGTTTTTTGTGCCGGCATCCTGCTGTTCTATCACCTGAATGGGCAAGCGAAAACTCGAACTATTCGGCAAGCCCTATTCAAATTTATCCTGCCACAGGGGCTCTTATTTTTGGGGCACCTCTTGCTGGTCCGTGTCGTCCTCAACAAGCAGAATGCCCGCCTAGAAGACGGGCTCTGGGAGCGTCCGCTCGGTTATTTTGCCATCAAGCCTCCGATGTACACATTTGAGCTTTTTGGGGGGAGGTTTTTAGCTCAAGCTATCCGAGATCAAGTCTATCGATTTTTTTGTACCTGGCTGGGAGCCGGGCTGTTTTATTTTGCCCTAGCCGTATTGGTTGTTTGGGTGATGCTGTTCTTCCATAAGCGCAGTATTCGCTTCAGAGTAGCGGTACTCCTTTTCGTCTTCACCCTTTGTAGCTTGGCCTTGATCACGCCACTTTGGTTCCCGGAACGGATGCTCATCGTTGGCGACCGCTACACCTACCTGGTACTCCCCTTCTTTCTTGCCTGCCTAGTACTCGTTCTTTACAATTTAGGCAGTAAAGTATTCGCTAGGTGGACAATCATTACCCTTACCCTACTTTCCTGCATTGGTGTGGGCTATTTAAATCTCATCTGGCATCAGTCCGAAAAACTCAGCGAACAATTGCACAAAAACTTCCCGAAAACCCCGCCAGGCAAGCAAATCCTGCTCCTCAACAATCCTGCATTTTATAAGGGAGCTCCCATGATTGGTGCCGGCCCGGATGGAGAATTCAGACTACAACATCAACTCTTCTTTGGTAGTTTACAGAATGACGCCATAACTGATGTGCTTGCTGCCAACCTCCTTAGCTTGCACGATAGTGTTGCCATCCACCAACTCAGCGACAGTAGCTTCCAAGTGTCCTTACCTAATACTGCTTCCTACTGGTGGTATGGCCCCGACTATGCCAAAGATTATAGTACAGCCCACTATCGCGTGCAGCTCCTTTCGCCACATAGCTATCGGCTCCAGCTACTGCAACCACGCGCGAATTTTATCCTACTCTTCCAGCAGGATGGACAATGGAAACAATGGCATGACATAGATTAACGAATCCATGCAGACTAATGCGCTACCTTTGCCGGAATGATTTTGGTAGGTTCTAAAGTATATCAAGACACTATTCCCTCAGTGGTGTGCCGCTTAGCGGGCGATACCCCCTTAGCTCAAATTCGGAAACAAGACTTGAGCGATTGGCTGCGAGTAGCTGTCTATGAACAAACTGACCCCACCTTTTCTGAAGATGCCGGGCGCTTGGTTTGTTTGCCGTTCAGTGATGATGCGTTTGGGCTTCAGATCGCCTTTTCGATTGTTGCTGATGATGGTAGCTGCCAGATATTGATCCTGCATATTGACCCGCAGTTTTTAGCCCAATGGCCATCCGATGTATTGCACTCCCAGCAAGCTTTTCGCTTTGATCATAGTGCAGAACATGAGCTCCGGCTCGACAACCCGTTCCGTAGCATCCTCAACCATTTCTTGGAGCAGATGTCCGCCAACGAGTTTTCTGCTAAGCTCCAATTGATGGAATTGGCACTACAACTTCTTCGGCGAGCTATTGAACAGTTGCAAGTGCCCTTTGCCGCCTGTGTGGTACCGGCTTGCCGATTTTTGGCCTATGATTCTGAGCGGGGAAAAATACATCAAGCGCGTGCCTGTTTGGATGAGCATTTTGATGAAAAACTAAGCATTAAAGAACTAGCCCGCAAAGTAGCCATGAATGAATGCTACCTCAAGAAAGGCTTTAAGACGATTACCGGCCATACTATTCATGATTATATCGCTGCCCGACGCATAGGCCGTGCCCGTCACCTACTCCAAGTAGAACAAAAAACCGTGACAGAAGTGGCCGTAGCCTTAGGCTATAGTAGTATTTCACATTTTAGTACTGCCTTCAAAAAAGCAACTGGGCTAAAGCCCTGCGAATTGCTGGGGTAGTGGACGGAGGGATACAATTTACTTCAACCTCATAGCATGAATAAGTTGGGAGATACTTGCTAATCGAAAAAGGCCAAATAAACCCTGAACCTAAAACTACTATTTGCAGCCGGCAAGCTACTACGATCTCAAGCCGCAAAACCAAAGAGCTGAACCTAGCCTATATCAATAAACACCATGAAGTTCATCCTAAAATATAAACTTAGCCTCTTAGGTCTTGTCATTGGTGCTGTTGGCGGCTTTGCCTACTATTATTTTGTTGGCTGCAAGAGCGGCACTTGTGCCATCACCTCCCAGCCACTCAACAGCACAGCCTACGGAGCGTTGATGGGTACTTTGCTGTTTACTAGTTTTCGGAAGTCGAGCTAATGTATCGCTGCCGAAAAGGGCTGTTGTACGCGTCAATTGGCTTGCTTCTTATAGACAAAGAGTAGCTTACTTTCCGATACAAAATTTCCCAAACACTGCTCCCAGCACATCGCGGTCATGGAGCACCGTTCCGGTCAATTCGCCAATATAGTGCAAGGCTTGGCGCAGGTCTAGTGCTATCAGATCTCCGGGGATATTATCTTTCAATCCTTGCTTTACGTCTTTGATGGCACGCGCAATATGTTGCAACGCCGCCAAGTGGCGCGTATTCGTGATCAGCGTATCCCCGAGCTGTAGCTCTTCTGCCTGAATCTTTGCCAAGAGCCGTTCTTTCAATGTTTCTAAGCCATCATTCGTCTTTGCCGCAATAAACAAG
>JAFDYA010000114.1 GCA_018267675.1 Bacteroidota bacterium | reverse complement strand
TATTCACTTAGGTTGAGGACTAGCGGTTGCTCTTCGTCACCTTCTCTACTCGGAGCAAGTGCCCGTCCAGATCACTGATGTACAAGAGGTAGATACCATTCGCCACATCACCCATGTCTATCTTCTTCACATCCCGTGCACTGATAATCGTCTTGCCTGTCACATCGCGCAAGGCCACACTCACGGCCACCTTGCTCTCTATGTTCAACAAGCCCGTCGTCGGATTCGGATACACCCGGATCGCATTGCCCACTGCTGTGTTCGCTACGCCTACATTGTTCGCAAAGAACTGCTCACTGTAGCCCTCACAGCCATTAGCATCTACTACTCGTACCTTGTACGCACCATTCTGCGTGAAGTTGTAGGTACTGTTCGTAGCACCACCTATCGCCACATTGTTGAAGAACCATTGGTAGCTCACAAACGGTACTGTCGTCTGCAACGTGCTGCCACTTGGATTCACAATCACCGGTGACGGTGTCGCATAGACCAGCACATTCACTGAGTCCGACTCATTCACACAGCCTAAACTATTCGTCACTTTCAAGGTATAAGCTCCTGTTGTCGCCGATACATTGAAGCTGCCCGTATTCCCTATCAACACGCCATCGCGCAACCACTGATACGTTAAGCCCGTTCCCGCATTCGCTACCAACACCACCGCACTGCCTTCGCAGAACTCTAAGGGTGAGTTGTACGTGATATACGCCGCAGGACGTGGATTCACCGTGATGCCTATTGAATTGGAGATCGCCTCACACTGTGAGCCACTGCTCACCGCTACGGTATAATTGCCCGGTAACAACGCATAGTAAGTACTGTTCGTAGCACCACTGATCACATTACCATTCAAGCGCCATTTGTACGTCAAGCCTGTACCTGTGTTCGCACTCAACTGCACACTGTCTCCAGCACAGATCGTTGTCTTCGCAGGGGGCGCAATGATCGCCGTAGGTGGTGTCACAATCGTAATCACTATGTTCGCTGAGCTCGCCTGGCAACCCGTTACCTTATTGGTCACTACCAAGGTATAGGTACCTGCTGATCCGGTCGTGAAGCTGCTGCTGGTCGCGCCACTGATCGCTACACCATTCACCTTCCACTGATACGTCATGTTCGTATCTACTGTCACCGCACCTATCGTCACTGTCGTGTTCTGACAGATTGGTGTATTGCCCGTTGGTAAGGTGCTTGGATCCGGTAAGGCGTTCACTTGTACTGAGGTTACCGCTGAAGTTGCCTTACAGCCCGTGGTCGTATTCGTTGCTGTTACTGTGTACAAGCCAGTAGTCGTAATCACATAGCTCGTGCTCGTTACTGCCGGTACAATCGGACTGCCATTCTTATTCCACACCAAGGTATAACCCGCGCCCAGACTAGTGCTCAAGGTCACACTACCGCCCTGGCAGAAGGTGATTGGGCCATTCGGTGCCAAAGTGATTGTTGGTATCGTATTCGCCGTTACCACCACCGCATTGGATGTCCCTTGGCAACCGGTTGTCGTATTCGTTGCCGTCATCGTATAGCTACCACTCGTACGGGCTACATAGCTGCTGCTTGTTCCATTGGTTGGTATCGGTGTGCCGTTCAGGTTCCACTGATAGCTTACGCCGGTGATCGCACCTGCTGTCAAGACTACACTGTCTCCGCCGCAGAAGGTGGTCGCTCCGCCAGCACTGATTGTTGGTGCCGGTAGTGGGTTCACACTCACTACTGTTGGTGTCGCTGTGGTCGCATTACAAGCCGGTGTCGCTGCTATGCTCACCAATACGGTATAGCTGCCTGCTGCTGAGGCGGTATAAGTGGAGCCATTTCCTCCGCTCGCTACGTTCACGCCGCCTACTTTCCACTGATACGTCAAGCCAGGGGCCGGATTCGTACTCAACACCACACTGCCGCCTGCACAGAAGCTCGCTGTCGGACTTGGCGTGATTGCTGCTGATGGTGCTGCGCCTACTATTACCGTATAATGTACTGAGGTATCGCTACAGCCGGTAGTCGCATCGGTTACTCGTACATAATAAGTACCTGCTGTTGTCGCTGTATAGGATGAGCTGGTCGCTCCGCTGATCGATGTGCTGCCTTGATACCATACATAGCTTAAGCCGGTACCCGTTGGCCCTTGTAAGGTGACACTGCCGCCTGTACAGAAGGTCAAAGAACCTTGTGGGGTTACGGTCGTATTCACCGTGTTCACGGTTACTGTGGTCGCTCCGCTGGTAGCCGTACAACTGTTCGTTGCCGTTACCGTACAGGTATAATTGCCGGTGCTGGTCGCTACATAGGTAGTGCCTGTCGCTCCTGCTATGTTCACGCCATTCTTCGCCCACTGATACATCGCTGCTCCAGTAGCCGTAGCCGTAAGCGTTACACTGCCGCCATTACAGAAGGTCGTCGTGCTGCCGGCACTCACACTCACCGTAGGCGATGGATTCACCACCACCACACTGTTGATTGAGGTCGCTGTACAGCCTGTCAAAATATTAGTCGCCGTCACTTTATACGTCCCTGCGGTATTCACCGTATAACAATTGCTCGTCCCGCCGGTGATCATGCTGCCATTCCGATACCATTGGTAGGTCTGGTTCGCCGCTGTTGGAATACACAAGGTGACACTGCTGCCACTACAAATCGTATTGCTGCCCGCTGGCGTAATCGTTACATCAGGTGCCGGATTGACATACACCGTATCCGGTAGGCTCGGCAAGGACTTACAACCATTCGCATTGGTTACTCCTGTATAGATGGTGGTCACCGTTGGTGCCGCATAAACTACCTTGTTCGTATCCGCTAGGCTCATCGCACTCGTCAAGCCACTGTTCTTCCACAAGGCCGATACGTTCAACCAATTCATATCCCAATACCCCTTCGCGTCAAACGCCATGTTCGGACGAGAATTACGGGTGTATGCGTACGGTGGTTTACATTGTGTAGCGCCGCAAGGACCGCCATAATTAGTGTAATAGGTAGTAGAAGTAAAACCAGTATTCGAGTACCGTACCGAACCATTACCATTATAGTTATAATCATAGCAGTAACCAGGACAGTTCGTACAATTTTGATGGTGTACATCCACTAACACACTGGACACACCATCCCATACAAATGGGGTACTGAACACAAACTTCACCCAGCCTAAGCCTGCTGTGGTGGTCGGCGGGGTAAACTTGTTTGTCTTGTACAAGGCTGCTGAATAAGCACCGGATGACACGGTGTACAAGTCAATCATTGTTGAGGTCAAAGAAGTGTTCGTCACATTCGCCATCCGAATCTCAAAGCTATCCAAATAGGTCTGTGAGCCGGAGCTATTGTTATACTTAATATCGGAGTAGAAATAAATAGCACTGATGGGGCCTGGCGCCATACCCGATGCTATCATCTCCGCTGGGCGAATCAAATACTGCGATGCAGAGGTGGAATAGGAGGCAGGAAAAGGTGTCGGTTGACCATAGGATCCCGTTGAGAGGGTACCCGTTCCTACTATAGCCAATATGTCTTTACCGTTATCCGGTTTGCCGGTCAGCATGGTGCTGCTACCGCTGCAAATGGTATCCGGGCTGGGGCTGATCGTCGGCGGTGCCGGTACGGGTGTTGCACAGATAGAGGTAGAGTCATAAGCCACACAGCCGGTATAAGGATCTATGGCCGTTAAATAATACATCGTACAGCCACTTGTCGGGGTCACCGTAATGCTGCTCGTAGTCGCACTACCCGGATTCCAACTATAGGCATAATACACATTCGGTGAACTTACCGATAAGGTGGCACTCTTACCCGCACATACGCCCGGTGCACTCGGATTGCTCAAGGTGATCGGCGGCGCAGGATTTACATACGCGGTTACCGGTACACGAGTCGGGGACTCACAATCGTCTGAGAATACATTATTATAGAAGAACCAATAATAGTACAGATAGGGATATGGTGCACTATTATAAGTAGGCCCTACTATCTCTACATTGCCACTTGGAGTTGTAAAGGGATAATTATGGCTAGGATAGTGATACTCATAGTTGAAGTACATACCACTGGTATAACCACCAGTCACTACATTGAAAGAATAATCGCCGGGGGCAATATTGCTCCAGTTCAGGTTCAATACATTCGGGCTGGATACGCCACCACTACCGCTCACCGTAAAGGTTCGCTGCGGGATATTGTTCCCAAAAATGTCCTTCGCAGGGCTACCCGTATTAATGTCTATCAACTCCAAAGTCACTGTTCCACTCCCCTGAGGGTATACCGTAGTACTGTAAAAATTAGTAGTAGCATTATGGAAGACGATCTCATGACCATAGTTGTACATCGTATAACTATAGGCTGCCGGAGGTGTCTTGCCTGCTACTCCCGTACTCGCATTCGGCGTGATGGCCGATACATAATAAGTCGTGTTGGCGCCAATCTTGGGCGTCGTATAGCTATTGCCGGAGTAGAATGACTTGCCTCCGGTAGCTGTCTTATACCACTTAGCGGTCGAGAACGCACCTGGGGTAACACTCAAATTAGCTACGCCATAGCCACACAAGGTATCATTGGTCACACCCAGCAAAGCTGGCTTGGCCACGATAAAGGTATCATTAGGCGACATCGTTAGTACAGAACTACCACAATAAATAACCGCACGATACACCTTGGACGAGGTCAGAAAGCCTGTCGCTACTGAGGTGCCTGTAGCACCAGGTATCGGGCTAAAGCTGCCTCCTATGTTCGCACTCTCCCATTGCATCGTTGCGCCCACAGGGATCGGACTCACCGATACTACCGCTGAACCGGATTGACATACCGCTGCAGGGAATGCTGTAGCCAAGAACGTTGGCGTGTTCAAAATCTTAAAGCCATTTGGTGTTGGCGCATTCAACACAGGGAAGTTACTCGCCGCCAAGACCACCGTACCGGGACATGCCGTAAATGCTGCGGTCGTGCCGGAAGTATTCTTATTCGTAGTGATGTCCTGCGCTACTACAAAATAGGTAATAGAATCGCCGGGGCTTACTGCTGAACGCAATATGCTGTACTTGAAATCAAACACATATGTGCTGCCGCTGATGCTCGTTGGCTCTACCCACTTCCAGCCATTGTCTGAACTGGTGTTACCGGCATAGGTATTAGCATCTCCGGACTTCTTGAAGTACAAACGAGGCTTATTACCTGTTGAGGTATCAACACCGGTCACGTCGGTAATCGTTGCCACGAGTGTGGGCTGCGTCACACAATAGCTCCGGGTTGGTATCGGGGTATAGCTGATCACCGGTGGGGCATCATCCTTGGCGGTACCGCTAAACTCTAATGCTCCTATATCGTACAAGGCCGGGCGGGTCACATTAGCCAAATCCTTCACTACCTGAGGAGCTGTTGTCGGTACGGAGCCTTTCTCCGCATAGCTCGTTCCCGTTGGCCAATAGGCTCCAGGATACGGTGAGGCTACTAGATTATTCTCCGTAAAGCTGCTCTTGTCATGACCCATAAACGACTTGAACAAGCCACAAGGAGTGTTGAAGTTCGGATCGCTTGTCAGGTCATACGTATTCACCATACTCCCCGCTGAACTGCCTTCGCCATACAACCAACTGCTCGTCACATTCGGAGTATAATAAATGTTACCATTACTGCTACCCAAGAAGTTGGCCGGTGGTGTGCCGGATGTGCCGCTCGTGCGCCGTAGGGCTACTACATAACCACTAGAGCCCGGACTGGCATCAATGTTTACCAGATTGTTCCGGTAGTCCAAACTAGCTCCGGAGCTATAGGCCATACCTGTAAAGCCAAAATTGGCTCCGAAAAGGCTCGGATTGCTCGGTTTCACCCGTATCGTGTTGTTATACACATTATACGGTATCGAGGAGGCCATGTTTACACCAATTGAATTGGTGCTGTTATAGCCCGATGGGAAATCTATATCCGACAAGGTATTATTGTAGAAATCGTACGATCCACCGTTACCAAGCATGTAATAATAATTAATGTTCCTTGATGTACTATTCGTGTACATCCGAGACATCACGTTGTCATGGATGCTAAACTTGCCACCATTATTATAGGAGTAAGTAGGCTGAAACTGACCTGAGTTAACATAAATACTATCCCAGCGGTTGTGGTCAAATTCCATATTATTAGGATAATAGCCCGGACCATAACTATAATAGCTACCGCTACCATTAATAGACATGTTCTTAAACAAGTTATAGCTCAAGGTCGGCTCTCCGTAATAGCCCATATACCAATAGATACCGCTGGATCCATTACAAGTCCAGTTTTGGAAACGGTTATTGGTCACCTTGCCAGGTGTATAAAAACCTAAATAGTTGTAGATATACCCACCGCCATTCAGGGTGAAGTTTTCAAAAGTGCTACTATCAAACAGGGTAGTATAATAACCAAGATAATTATAGATATAGTTGGTACCTGTACCACCGGTAGCATTGTTCATATAGTGCCCTTTAGAAATATATTGCTTAGGACCATAATAACCATAGCCGAAATAGTTGTACATACCCCCGCTACCGGTTGTGGGCAAGAACATATTAGTTAGTGTGTCATAGGCAATCACAGAAGAGTCATTGCCATAAAAACCCATATAGTTATAGATATAACCACTTGATGCCGCGCTCAGGTCGATACTATCCGCAATATTGCGGTAAGAATGCAATTGTGCATCCGTATAGCCGGTAGGAGCTTTGGTACCGGAACCATATACATAATAAGTATAAGTATAGTAACGGTTAAACACATTCCGGATCTGATTGTCATTTACCTCCATTATCCCATATTGTTGTGGGTAGTTGTAGGTATAGATACCGTAGAAAT
Organism: Bacteroidota bacterium; assembly: GCA_018267675.1. GTDB lineage: Bacteria > Bacteroidota > Bacteroidia > Chitinophagales > Chitinophagaceae > UBA1952. The sequence continues at coordinate 4,764 of JAFDYA010000114.1, read as the reverse complement.
AGCCGGAAGTACCATTCTTATAGAAGTTGCGAATGATATTGTCATTCAACTTCATGAATGGAGAATAGGTATAGTAGGCATAAATACCCCAAAAATACCCGGTACTATTATTCATGCCAATATCATGGATATTGTTTCGTTCAATATCAAGATTTTTCGAATAGGCAAAGTACTCGTAAATTGGATAAACATGACTTGAAGTTGCTGCACTAAGATTACCTGTTATTTCATTATCCGATATTGTATGGGTAGAAAGGAGTTGTGAGATTGCACTACCGGGGTCTTTATGTGTTTGGTTGTTATAATAACAATAAACATAGGCCGAAGTCATTAAGCTTGACGAAATGTTCATATAGTTATTAGTAAAGGTCAGATCACCAACTCCCGTTGAGGGTAAGTAGAAATAAACCGCGACATTACCTTGAGTAGGTGCAATGTTCATCGTATTATAACGAACATAAATTACACTATCATACATTGTATTGATAGCATAACAAGTATTGCTAGCCCCACCTACCGTAATTGTATTGCCAGAGCCGGGAGTCGTGCCACCAATTTCGTTGGCCTTGTCATAACCAGCCAGAGTGGAGATACCATAAAGATAAATCCCGCGAGTAACACCCGAAATCGTATTGCCCGTAAATTTATTATAGTTATTACCGCTTGCTGCAGTAATTGACGCCGTGGACAGGGTAGAAGTTGTACCTGCCAAGGTATGTTTTGCATAGATACCCACTGTATTATTGTAGGTACCATTAAGGGTAATGTTACAATTCTTTATCGTATTATGTTGGCAGCCATCATAGGGAGCAGAGCTTTGCAACTTACACAATACATAGCCCCATTCCATTCTGGTAGTGGTGGACGTATTAGTAGCAAGCTCTGCAAGGTGTAGCCCATTGATCGTAACATAGTCGGTACCTTGTAGTGTGAAGATGGCATCAGCAGTTGTGCTCGTACCGGTATAGGCACTGAGTACATTACCATTACCATTAATCACCAAAGGTGAACTAGCCGTCAAGGAGGCGTTCAAGGTTGAGGATCCCAACTTATAACCACCAGATGGGGCAACTTCATTGGTTGCTGCGGTGAAGTTGATGGTACAGCCACTGGTACCTACACCCTGAGTGTTGAGTGCGGTGACCACCGAGGCTAAGGTCGGATAGGTAGTATTCGGGATGGTAATCGTACCCGAAAGCTGCGCATGAAGAGCCGTGCTCCCACACAACAGAGCAATGGCCAGACTAAGGTAACGGAGATGTGCTTTCATAAAAGTTTTGTTCAAATAGTCAAACAAGATTTTGTGGTTTTGGCTGCTTGAAATAATTCAGCAACCGTCTTCAGGGGGCAAATTATACAGGCTTTTGAGTGCAACGAGTTTTGTCACAAAAAATTTTACCAAAATTTTCAAGCCCAAGTGTAAAACCTGGGAATCTCTTAAACTTCTGTGACAAAACTGCTGAATTAAAAAGGATCAAGTTCAAAAAATAAGGTTAGAAAGTAGAAGGAGTCGTTAATTAAATTTAGAAAGGTGCTAAAGATAATGGATAATCCACCAAATAGTTAAACTACCTTTGTAAAATATTTTTCACCTACAAATAATAGAGATTAACCGCATTTTCTGTTTAGAAATTCTAAAAAAATCAGTAAGGCATTTAATGACGAAATGACAGACTAAAATAAAAAAAATGAAAATATTGAGCAAAGATTTACCGCAACATTAGCCACATTCATCTACGTCATTTGGATTTTCGGAGAAAAAATACTATAGCCCATAAAATGAAAATTTGCTTCGCTCAAAATTCGCCAAATTATGCTTGTACCTTGCAGGCTATGACTTTCCACCAACCATCGGATACAGATGCCGCCTACTTTCAATCCATACTTACAGAAAGTCGTGTATTAATTGATGAAGCTGCTATCGAAAGATGCGCTTCGGATCATACGGAAGATTTTTTCTTCCCTCCTAAATTAGTGCTTCAGCCTACTACGGCCAGCGAAGTGAGCGAAATACTCCGGTACTGTAATACCCACAATATTCCGGTAACTGCTCGAGGTGCCGGTACCGGCTTAAGTGGTGGCGCGCTTCCGGTGTTGGGCGGTGTCGTGCTGGACATGCGGCGGATGAACCGAATTCTAGTGCTCGACACCCAAAATTTTCAAGTGGTGGTGGAGCCTGGTGTCATTACTGAAGAATTGCAAAATGCTGTAAAAGAAGTGGGGCTCTATTATCCGCCGGATCCCGCCAGTAAAGGCTCTTGCTTCATTGGTGGCAATATTGCAGAAAATAGTGGCGGGCCCAAAGCATTAAAATACGGGGTAGTCAAGGACTACGTGTTGAATTTGGAAATAGTCTTGGCAGATGGAACCATAATGTGGACAGGGGCCAACGTGCTGAAAAACAGCACAGGCTACAACCTCACCCAGCTTGTTGTGGGCAGCGAAGGCACACTGGCTATTGTTACCAAGATTGTACTCCGGCTCATTCCTGCGCCACAACATGACTTACTCCTGCTTGTTCCCTTTCGTTCCGCCATAGAGGCGTGCCGTGCTGTGAACGAAATCTTCCTTGCTGGGCATACACCTTCGGCACTAGAATTTATGGAGCGCGATGCCCTGCTCTGGTCTATGCGATTTATGCAGCATCAGTCAGTTCAGATCCCGGATGACATAGCCGCACATCTCCTAATAGAAGTGGATGGCAACCACCCTGAACAGCTAATGCAGGAAATTGAAAGCATTGCCGGAATAGTGGCCGCATTTGATATTGATGAGCCTCTTTTTGCAGAGAGTCAGGAACAGAAGAATGCGCTTTGGGCTTTGCGCAGAAAAGTGGGTGAGGCTGTAAAGAGCAATTCGGTGTATAAAGAAGAAGACACGGTGGTACCCAGAGCAAAGCTTCCCGAACTCCTAAGTTGTGTGAAAGAAATAGGTGCTCAATTTGGCTTTCAGAGTGTTTGCTATGGACACGCCGGAGATGGCAATCTACATGTAAACATTATTCGCGGAGCGCTAAGCGAGCAGGTATGGAAGGAAAATTTACCAATTGCCATCCGGAAAATATTTCAAGAAGTGGTCCGCATGGGTGGAACAATTTCTGGAGAACACGGAATAGGTTTAGTACAAAAAGAATTCCTAGACATTGCCTTTACGCAGGGGCAAATAGAACTGATGCGGTCTATCAAAAACATCTTTGACCCCAAAGGAATTCTTAATCCTGGTAAAATCTTCCAATAAAACTGGAGCCAACAATTGGGCCTAGCGCTTGGCTAATGCTAGTTGAATGACTTCGTTCATTTCCTTTACAAAATGGAACTTAAGCCCTTTAAGGTAAATTGGATTGATTTCGTTGACATCCTTCTCGTTTTGTGCACAAAGGATAATTTCTTTCACTCCAGCGCGTTTTGCGGCTAATAACTTCTCTTTAATTCCGCCAACGGGTAGTACTTGCCCCCGCAGCGTGATCTCTCCTGTCATGGCAAGAAAGGGGCGCAATTTTCTTCCGGTAAACACGGAGGTTAGTGCCGTAAGTATCGTGATCCCTGCGCTTGGCCCATCCTTTGGAGTTGCTCCCTCGGGAACGTGGATATGGATGTTTTGTTCTTCAAATTGCTCTTGACTGATGTTATATTCTGCTGCATGAGCTTTGAGATAGGACAAGGCTGTGCTGGCGCTTTCTTTCATCACATCGCCCAAGTTGCCGGTAAGCGTAAGCACTCCTTTGCCTTTTGATAGGCTTGTTTCGATAAACAAAATCTCACCGCCGACACTAGTCCAAGCCAAGCCTACAGCTACTCCCGGAGGGTGTCCTTTGGTATAAATTTCATTGTCGAATTTTGGCTTTCCCAAAACCTGTTCAACCCGTTGCAAATCGATAGTTGAAGAGACTGTTTCCTCCAAAGCAACTTGCTTAGCCACATTGCGCATGATGCTTGCCAATAGGCGATCCAGCTCCCGCACACCGCTCTCTCGGGTATAATTCTGGACAATATATTGCAGTGTTTTATCCGAGAATTTAAGTGGCACCTTATTCAGGCCATGCATCTCCTTTTGTTTAAGGACGAGGTGTCGTTTGGCAATTTCTACTTTTTCTTCGATAGAATAACCGGAAAGTTGGATGATCTCCATCCGGTCCCGAAGGGCTGGTTGAATTTCGTTCAAACTATTGGCTGTGGCGATAAACAGTACTTTCGACAAGTCAAATTCCAACTCCAGATAATTATCGTAAAAAGAATTGTTCTGCTCCGGATCGAGTATTTCCAACAGCGCAGACGAAGGATCTCCTCTAAAATCCTTACCAATCTTGTCCACTTCGTCTAGGATAAAGACGGGGTTGGCACTTTTTACTTTTCTAAGTTGTTGAATGATCCGTCCGGGCATAGCACCGATATAGGTCTTACGGTGGCCTCTTAATTCACTCTCATCATGCAATCCACCGAGGGAAAGGCGTACATATTTTCGCTCAATGGCACTTGCGATGCTCCGGCCAAGGGAGGTTTTACCGATACCGGGAGGGCCCACGAAGCATAAAATAGGTGATTTCAAATCTCCTTTCAATTTCAAGACCGCCAAATATTCCAGGATACGTTCCTTTATTTTCTCCATCCCAAAAGGGTCATGGTCCAATACTTTCTGGGCTTTCTTTAAATCATAGGAATCCTTGGTGAATTCATTCCAGGGAAGATCCAGCATTAAATCCAGGTGATTGTACACCACACTATAGTCAGGCGTACTAGGATGCATCCGTTCCAGCTTTTCGATATT
>JAFDYA010000113.1 GCA_018267675.1 Bacteroidota bacterium | reverse complement strand
GATCAAACTGGTGCTTCGAGATGCAGGTAAGGAACTGATACAGGTGATTGACAATGGCAAGGGGATGAGCACTACCGATGCCCGTATGGCTTTTGAGCGACATGCCACCTCCAAAATATCGGCTATCAACGACTTGTTCAGTATTCGTACCATGGGCTTTCGAGGGGAAGCCCTGGCATCAGTGGCGGCAGTAGCACAGGTGGAGTTGCGTACTTGCCCCAAAGATGGTACCGTGGGCACTCGATTGGTCATTGAAGCAACCGAAGTAAAATCTCAGGAACCAATGGCCGCCGCAGCTGGCACTAACCTGATGATCAAAAATCTCTTCTTTAATGTACCGGCAAGGAGGCATTTTCTCAAATCCAACGCTACCGAACTCCGACATGCTTTGGATGAATTTACCCGTGTGGCTATGGCCTATCCGCAAATCGGCTTTCAGTTTTGGAATAACGACCAAGAACAAATCCACCTTGAGCCGGGTAACCTGAAACAACGAATAATTGGACTTCTCGGACACCACTATTCCAAAAACCTGGTACCGGTGGAGGAAGACACAGAATTTTTGAAGATCCATGGCTTCATCGGCAAGCCTGAGTCGGCCTCAAAATCGCGGGGGCAACAATTCTTCTTCATCAACAACCGCTTCATCAAAAGCCCATTCCTAAATCATGCGGTAAATAGTGCCTATGGGCAAATGATTACCAAGGATGCGTTCCCTTTCTATGTCTTGTTTTTGGAAATAGATCCTGCCCGAGTAGATGTGAACGTGCACCCTACAAAACAAGAGGTAAAGTTCGAAGACGATCGCTTGATGTATGCCTACCTACAGGCAGCAGTAAAGCATGGACTGGCACGCTATAATATCGCACCCAGCTTGGATTTTAGCCTTAATCCTGAAGTACAATCGCTACAGGCAATACAAATGCCGGAAACCTCAAAGGAACGAGAAAAAACTAAGGACAACTATCTCTTCCAAAGCTTCACCCGCCCACACCAAGCCCACCGTATCGCCCCGGAAGCTGAGGCACAACGCTGGAAAGAACTGTATGGACGCACAATACAACAGGAAGCAATTGCGCCAAACAATAGTCCGGCAACAACACAAAGACATTCCGAGTTATTTTCTTTGCCACATCCTCAACAACATCAACAAGCGCCGACACAAAGTGGTCAGCCGGTACTCCAAGTGCAAGGCTCCCTCTTGGTGACAACCGTGAAGAGTGGCTTGCTGCTCGTGCACCTACGAAGAGCTAAGGAGAAGATTTGGCAAGAACGACTGGAACAACAGTTGGGCAACGAACAGGGCACTTCGCAGCGCTTGCTCTTTCCCATATCTATCGACCTAGCACCGGCGGATGCAACTTTACTCCAAGAGGTATTACCGGAGCTGAAGAATATTGGCTTTGAAATAGAGCCTTTCGGTGGAGGACGCTTTGTGATACAAGGCTGCCCGGCGGGTATGAACTCCGGTGCCGAAAAGAATTTATTAGAGCAAGTGCTAGAAAATCTAAAAAATGCCGCAACACATGCCTTTAATGGACGGCAACAACAACTGATCAACACGATAGCCCGGAACCTATCTTATGGTGAAACCACCAATACTCAAGAGGCCTTACATGCCATCATTGATGAGCTCTTTGCCTGCACACAGCCGGAACTGACGAGTACGGGCAAGAAAGTCTTCGTCATCAAGACGCGGGAAGACTTAGAAAAAGATTGGTAGGCCGACTAGATTCGTTACCCGTCAAAAATCTAAGCCAATACTCACATAATGGATCGGTTTGGGCAAGCCGTCATAGCTCCATCCTGCATCATAGCGCAAGAAATAGCCGAGCAAGGTGGTCCGAAGTCCGGCACCATAGCCCAAGGCCAATCCGGCATTTGTCGTCTTATCAATATTCAAACTGACCGGTGTAAAGGGTGATGACAACAGATAATTTCGGGTAGTATTGCTAGTATTGGGCAGTACCCCATTCCAAGCGGAGCCTATGTCCGAAAAGCCGACTAGTTGCAGGTTTCGGAGGATGCTGGAGTTAATGGGACGGTTGAGAATAGTAGGCAGAATAGGAATGCGCAATTCCAGATTGGCCAAAGCATAGCTGTTGCCGTTCCGTGCATTTTGCTTGTAGCCTCGCATTGGGCTGGACAAGGCCGAGAAGGCATAATGCTCATCCTGCACGGGTGGTGTAGTGCCGGATTGCGGACTGATCCAACCATCTGTTCCTCCAAGGAAGTAAAGAATGTGTTGATTCCCTTCGGAATGAGCAGCGGCACCGCGGAAAGCGAAGATGCAATTCTTATACAGCCGTTGATAATAGCGGAAGTCAAAGCCTAGGTTGAAGAAGCCCCCTTTGTTGGAGGAGCTTAATCCCAAAAGATATTCGCCAAAAACCTTGTAGCGGAGGCCTTCCCGAATATTTGTGGTTAGTACCTTGCTATTGTCAAATACATATTCCAATCTGCTCATCATCCAAAAGCTTTTGGTACGCGGGGAGAGTGCGAGGCTTAGCGTATCCTCTGCCTTAAAGTCCAGCACGTCTTGGCGCAGACCCAGGGTTCCTTCCAGCCTTCTACGCCGATCCAGTGGATAGGCCGCATTGCCCTGTAGCATCAAGCTGGTCACTTTGCCGAGTTGCTCGTTAGTGAATACTGACCGCCCACTCGTATCCACATAGGAGACATTATAGTTATAGAAGTTGGCACTGCGCAGGGCTAATATCCCCCAATCCCAGCGATTCGTGAAGTTTTGGTATTGCAGGAAGTAGGTCATGCCGGAGAAATTGAGCGGCAAGCGAATCCCTGCGGTGATTTTTTGGTTTTCCAGAGCGTCATTCAAGGATATACTAATCAGGCCTCCGAGGGGTGGTTGTTGGTAGCTGTTGCCCTGCAATTGTGCATTCTGGTATTGTGTAAACAGAATGGCATTGTCCAACCTAGCTTGGAAAAAATCCGGCTTGAAACTTAGTCGATATTTCCGGGCTCTCAATTTCAGGTAGCTACTATCCGTCACATTCGGGTCAATGATTAGCGAAGAATCTTCATCAAAACGATGCCGTCGTTTCATATCGCTTTGCAATGTTGCGATTTGTGTATTTCCAGATTCTTTAGAAAATTCACTTTGAAAGGTATTCCCCGACTGTAACACACTAGACCCGCCATTGACGGACCCACTGGTCGTAATGGTTTGCGGCATATTGGCTTGTTGCAATTCATTAAGCCGAAGCTTGGTCGGTTGCAATACTTTGGCACTAGCGTTCTTACCGGGTATTTGTGTCGGTGCAAAGAAGATGTGGTATTCTTTACCAATTTGCAAGACATCCGCTACCTGATTTGCTGCAGCATTGTATTGGTGGTTGAGAATGCTGGTGGAATAATTGGTAACGGCTACCGGCACTGCGGAATCATAGTTGTTTCCTTTTCGTACAAAGGTGACTACATACTTGTTCTGCACCCCATTGGAATCCATGAGGAAGGCGAAGTTGTCAGCGCCATATTGTATGGGCTGAGTAATGTGGAATCCTTGATTATAGGAACACTGAAGTAACTTACGACTCTTCGTTTTGGTGTCGTAAAAGAATAGATTCATAGGGCCGGTGGGTAGTTGATTCACTAGTGCCGGTACGTCCATATTTGCCTCAGGCCGATTGCTGAGAAATAATATACCCCGACGGGAGCCACCGGAGATAAACTGTGGCGCAATATCATCCCAGATATCATCTGTGATATTGTCCAAGCGATATCGTTTGATGGTGAATGCATACAAATCAGTTTGACTTTTCCGTAGGGCAGAGAATAGGATTTGATCATTGTCCTCATCAAAGGCCATACTGAGCACCCGGTCAAAACGCTTTTTGGGGATGATGTAGTTTTCGATCCGAGCTTTTTGAGAGTTGTAAATCCGAAGTTTGGTGGCCCCTTTTTCTTGATACATAATGGCGAGCTTATCCCCATTATTGTTCCAAGCAAGCAAGGGATAATTCGGGTCAGGAGTCGTTTCATTATAATCCAAGTTGCCGACCTGCAAGATCTGAGAACGGACTTGCTCATTCATCGTCTTCTGGAGGTACACAAAGTATTCGCCATTACGAAAAACGCAGTAGGCAACATCTTGGCCCCGTGGCGATACCCGCAGCGTCTGCATAGTTCCCCCATTTTTGGGTAGTGGGATAGCGATCAACGTAGAGTCAATCTTTGGTGTTTCCTCTTGCAAGGAATCTACCGCATATTGCGCTCGATACCAAGCCAGACAAGTATCATAAGCCGGTAGCGGCTTCATATCCAAGGTCATTCTCAAACCCTTACTCAGGCTTGTTTTGGACTGCATGGCATAGAGCAATGTTTTGGGTACTAAGGGGCCATATTTATCCGATACAAACTTCCAGAATGCCTTACCGGCAAGCTCGGGATAGCGCTCTGCTAGGGTATAGAACTTCAACTTAGGATTTGCCGCAACCAAATTTTTCCATTCGCTATTACTCAAGGCATCCCATCCATCCACCATGAACGCCATATACCCTTGGGAAACCCAGGCTGGGAGATTGAGCAATAACGAATTCCGGACTACTTCCCGAAAATTGTCCCCAAACAAAGCCCGCTGCATCACTACTTGGCTCATGCCTTTCCGTATTTGCCGGCGTAGATCCGTGTGAATGCCATCGAAATAGACCACCATTTTATCCCCCACAACATCTACGGTTCCCGTTGCAGAGCCTTCAATCTGATTATCATACTTCAGCCCAATATTCGTTTGCCGATAATCATCATAGCTATTGTAGAGCATTATATTGAACCGATCCGGAAAGGTGCCGCTCATCTTCTTTTCGACCATGGCTATGTCCCGCTCGGCCTGCTCGGCTACATACCGCGCCAAAGCCACACCATTCCGGTCATAGTGATACACTCGAAAGTGTTTGGTGTCAAAATATTTCCATTGGAATTTTCGGTGCTGCACCCGATTCTGGCCAAAACGCTCCAAATTGGCTTGTGCTGAGGCCGATTGCAACCCGCCGAACACACAAGCTACAGACAAAACAAAAAACAAAAAGGAACGGCAAGACCGTAAGAAAATGTGAATCATGATTTTCGCTGATACTTTGTAAATATACTAATTCGCACCTTTCGGCCACGTTACAGTTTAAATTTGCAACACCTCCGCTACTTATCCCCACTCCCAATGCTACACCTCCACCGCGCCACCTTCAATGCCTTCTCCGAGAATACCTACATCCTCTACAACGAACACCGCGAATGCTGGATCATAGACCCCGGCATGTACGATGCCCAAGAAAAACAACTGCTCCGCTCATTCCTTGACCAGCAAGGCTTGCAGCCACAAGGCATCCTCAATACCCACGCCCATATCGACCATATCTTCGGCGTACAATACCTAATAGATACCTACAACATTCCATTTGCCCTCCACCCCCTCGAAGCACCCATCCTGGCTGGCGCCAAAGGAGCCGCACTACTCTTCGGATTTTCAATTCCGAGCATCCCCATCGCCACACAGCAGCTTCAAGAAAACACCGAGCTAATCCTCGGCAACGACCGCCTAGAGCTACGCCTAGCCCCCGGACACTCTCCCGGCTCCATCATCTTCTATAATCCTGAAGCTGGCTGGGCCATTGGCGGCGACGTCATCTTTGCCAGCAGCATCGGACGCACCGACCTGCCCGGCGGCCACCACGAAACCCTCATCCAGAGCATTCACGAACAAGTACTCAGCCTGCCCGACGACACCATCATCTACCCCGGCCACGGCCCCGAAACTACCGTGGGCGAAGAACGACACAACAACCCATTCCTATAAGCTAAGGCGCGAAACCCGCTCCAGCACCGCATCTTCCTTAATGTTTGTTTGGGCGTGCCCCCAGCCGCTTCCCAGCAAGCGGACTGGGGTCAGGCTCTTCGCTGCTATCTTTTTTGCTGGCCTTCCTAGCCTTCCCTGCAAGAACGACCTTCCCTTCAACGGCCAACAAAAAAGGATATCCGCTGCGATCCTTCACGCAAGCCAACAAAAAACAACACTCGCTAACTGACCAATATCAATAGCCTTATAGCTATTTTAACCCCCCACAAACAACTTACAGCCCCCGTCCTAGTTGTAATTTTGCAAGATTCACAAAAGAAACGACCAGTAGCCATCATGCACATAGAACAGCTTTATACCAATTGCCTCAGCGAAGCAGCCTATTTCATCGCACACAATGGCGAAGCCGCCGTGATAGACCCACTTAGAGATATTGACCAATACCTCCAACTAGCCAAAGAACACAAGGCTACTATCAAATACATCTTCGAGACCCACTTCCATGCCGACTTCGTATCCGGCCATCTAGAGCTAAGCAAAGCCACCGGCGCACCAATCGTATACGGGCCACTCGCGGAGCCAAGCTTCACCTTCCTACAAGCAAAAGATGGACAGGTATTCTCCATCGGCGGACTATCCCTACAAGCTATTCACACCCCCGGACATACCTTAGAAAGCACCTGCTTCCTACTTAGTGACGAACAAGGAAAACCCTATTGCCTATTCAGTGGCGATACGCTTTTTGTTGGCGATGTGGGCCGTCCGGATTTGTTCAGCGGCAACCTCAGCAAAGAAGAACTTGCCGGGATGCTCTATGACTCCCTAAACTCAAAAATTAAAACACTCGACGACTCCGTCATTCTTTATCCAGCACACGGCCCCGGCTCCGCCTGCGGCAAGAAATTAGGCAACGAAACACACAGCACCATCGGCGCACAAAAACAATTTAATTACGCGCTTGCCGAGCAGACAAAGGAAGAATTTGTAGCAGTAGTTACCGAAGGCTTAGCCACCCCGCCTGCCTATTTCCCGCTCAATGCCCGCATCAACGCTCAAGGGTATTCCGATATGAACACTGTTATGGAAAGTGGATTAAAACCCTGCTCCGTTTCCGAATTCAAAGAGCAAATAGCCAATGGTGCCCTCATCTTAGATACCCGCCCAGCCACCGTTTTCACCCAAGCCTTTGTGCCGGACTCCCTATCCATCGGCTTGGATGGTCGCTTCGCAGAATGGGCAGGCACTCTATTGCCCTTCGACAGAGATATGATCCTTGTGACTGAAGAAGGCAAGGAAAAAGAAAGCGTAACCAGGCTAGCCCGTGTGGGCCTGGATCGGGTTAAAGGATATCTACAAGGTGGTGTAGCCGCTTGGCAACAAGCCGGAGAAGACACCGACCTCATCATCGACATTGAAGCTGATGAGCTCGCCATGGATATTCCCTTTGATCAAAGGATGGAAGTGATGGATGTGCGCAAAGAATCAGAATTTGACGCAGGGCACATTAAAGGCGCAACCAATCTTCCGCTCAACCTCATGATGGATCCACTACATCTTGCCCAAGTAGATACGGACCACAACCTCTATGTTCATTGTGCCGGTGGCTACCGTTCTGTGATCGCGTGTTCCATCCTGAAACGAGAAGGCTTTCATAACCTCCGCAATATTCTAGGAGGTTGGACAAAAATCAAAGCAGAAAAATCCATCCCCATTGTGGAGCATAATGGCCAGAAGGTATAACCACTACACACTACCAATATCGTGGTGGTCGCATTCGGCTATACTTTGAATAGCGGACACTAACTTGCTTGCGTAAATATTATCTGGATTGAACTTTTGTCCTTAGATTGGTAAATCATGCCGATTCGATCTCGCATAGCGCCTACACCAAGTGGCTATCTCCACATCGGAAACGCGTACAATTTCCTACTTACCGAACAACTCTGCCACCACCTAGGCGGAAGCCTCCGATTGAGGATAGATGACCTAGATACAGCACGCGTCCGACAAGCATACCTTGACGATATTTTTGAAAGCCTTCACTTTCTAGGAATCACCTGGGACAAAGGACCAAGAAACACCTCCGAACATTTTGCCGAATACACCCAAAGCCTTCGGGGCGATGCCTATAATGCACTTTTAGCACAACTAGTAGATACTGGTCGAGTCTTTGCCTGTACTTGTTCCCGAGCACAAATCACGGCATCAAGTACAGATGCGCAATACCCGGGCACTTGTAGAGATCTGAAGTTGCCACTTGACACGCCAAATGCTACCTGGCGTTTCCGTACAGAGCCGGAAGATACCGTCCATTGGGTGGACGGATTTCTAGGGCCACTTACCCTTCCGCTTTTTCATCGCAACCGCGACTTTGTAGTCCGAAAACGTGATGGTATTGCGGCCTATCAGCTTGCTTCATTAGCTGATGATTCTGCCTATGGTATAAACTTAATTGTACGCGGTGAAGACTTGCTGGCGAGTACCGCCACTCAACTCTTTCTTGCAAGAACACTGGCACAAAATTCCTTTCTACTAGCAGACTTCTACCATCATCCACTGATCAAAGAAAATGGGGAAAAGCTCTCAAAGAGTGCCGGTAGTACGTCATTAAAGGCCATGCACCATGCGGGTTGTTCCGGTGCTGCTATTCGTAATGATTACGCACAATGGGCTGCCTCATTCCTGCATACTGAACAGTAAACGATTTTTGGATAATACCGAAGTTCCAAGCCCAGAATAGGGATTCATTGAAGCGGTCGCTTTTTTATCATGCCTCCACGGGCATCTGCTACCGGAGTTTGAATCACAAACGCATCTTCATCCAGCTTCTCAATTTCAGTAAGCATCTTCTGCACTTCCAGGCGGGTCACCACACAATAAAGTATCTTTTGCGAATCCTTTACCAAACCATGCTTTCCATAACCTCCCTCGCCACTATAAACTGTTACTCCCCGGCCAAGCTGACTCACGATCATACTGTGGATTTCTTCTGACTTTTTGGATATAATCGTGACAGCGATGTACTCCTCAATTCCCGTCACAAGGAAATCAACAGTTTTACTTGCGGAAAGATAAGTGAGCATGGAATAAAGTGCCACTTCTAGATTTACCAGTAAAGCAGAGGCAAGAAATAGAACCACATTGAATAGGCCAATAAAATCACCAACCGACAAAGCGCTCCCTCTACTCACATACACAGCCAACACTTCTGTACCGTCCACCACACCACCACCGCGCATACTCAGCCCAATGCCTGCACCAATAAAAAAACCGCCAAAGACGGCAATCAATAAAGGGTCCTTGGTGAGGGTAGGTAGGTTCACAAAATGAACGAGTAGTACTAGGGCTAGAATACAAGCGCCGGTTTTGATGGCAAAGGCGCGGGACACCTGCCGGGCGCCCATGAAGATGAACGGCAAATTGATAGCAAACAACAAGATACTCAGGTCAATATCCGTGACCCGAGTGAGGAGCAAAGAGATACCGGTAATACCCCCATCCAAAAAATGATTAGGAAGCAAAAAACCCTTTAGTCCCAAAGTTGCAGAAGCCACGCCCGCAGCTAGATACAGGAGGCTTTTTATGCTATTTTTAAACTGCTTTGTAGGCACTTGCTAAAGGTACTCACAACACAATTCTTCAGCTCATTTTTTTGCCCGACTTCTTTAATTCTTGTCTAGAATTTTTGATTTGAACTGGCCAATAATCTCCGATAGTATTGATCCATATCGCGAACTAAACGCTGGTAGGAGAAGCGCTTCATTACAGCCAGCTTGCCCGAATTTCCAAATGCGCGACGCATCAATTTATCATCAGCTAAACGAAGTAAGGCAGCAGCAAAAGCGGCAACATCTCCCGGCGGCACAACATAGCCGGTTTGTCCATTTGCAACGATATCGGCTACTCCGCCCACATTTGTGGAAACTACAGGCCGACCACTCGCCTGAGCTTCGATGAGCGAAACGGGCGTGCCTTCATTATGTGATGTAAGGGCTACAATATCTAAGCCGGCAAAAACCTCATCCATTGCAGTGAGCCAAGAAGTACAGATGGCCTGCGCCGGCGAAGGATTGTCCGGAAAATAGGCATATTCAATCCCCGCTTTCCGAAAACCCTGTTCCATATCCACGCGCATATCGCCATCGCCCACAATTATGAACCGAAGTGGATACACGGCCTCGTTACGCATCTTTGCTACTGCATCCACAAATAGCTGATGATTCTTGACAGAAACAATCCGACCAACAATCCCAATGGCCACTTCATTTTCTTTGATACCATAGCGCATTCGAAATGAATTGCGTTTTGCCTCCACATCTTGATTGAAATGATCCAAGTCAAAACCTAGGGGAATCACGTCAATTTTATCCGCTGGACATATCTTGTAGGTATCGGACAATTCATGCTTTTGAATATCGGAAATAGCAATGATGCCGGAAGATCGACGAGCCAAATAGCGCTCTATCTGAACAAAAGCGTTTGACTTCAACTTCCCGAAATAGGAATGAAATACATGACCGTGAAAAGTGTGTACGACTACCGGCACCTTGCAGGCATGTGCTGCTAAGCGGCCAATAGCCCCACTCTTAGCCGCATGCGTGTGAACGACATCCGGTTTGAATTTTTGAATAAGCTCCTTCACCTGGAGGTAAGCCGCTCGATCCGCCCGAAGATCTATTGCTCGCTTCATCACCGGTATCTCCACCGGCTCAATGCCTAGACGCTCGGTAAGGTGTGTCGCCTCTTGCTCATGATCATCTTTTCCCCCAATGACTAACATAGTCTCCCATTCCGGAGCCATGTATTTTGTAAGGTAGCAGGCATTCAATGAAGGTCCACCAATAATCAATCTATTTAGTATGCGCAGTATTCGAGGCAAGTGTTGGGGGGTAGGTATGGTAAAAGGTGCTGCAAGTTAGCTAGAGAAAGTCTTTCCTGTGCGCAAAACACTTTTATGTGTTGGGGAGCAACGTAAATTTCTATCCACACCGGGAATGCGAATATCTTTGCGGTCAAGATTGTGCACTAGTTCACCTTTGTAGTTTCAGTGCTGCAGCAATTCAAAAAATGACATTCATTACGCTTTGGGACTATATCCTGCTCCCTATCTATATTTTGCTCATTCGGACTGTAGCTGTCGGTATTCGAAATCGTAATTACCCTCCCGGGCATCCATGGCGTCCTTATTTTTTACCCGGATTGTATTTGAAAATGGCGGGTGCAGTTTTCATTTCTTTGGTATATCAGTACTATTATGGCTTTGGGGATACATTCGCCTATTTTCAACACGTAGGGATCATTAATAGTGCCTTTTTTGAGTCGCCGGTCAAGTGGTTTAATCTTGTATTTGGACTTGCCAAATGGTATGACCCGCAATACACCGAGTATATCTCCAAGTTGGTGTGGTATGGTGCTCCTAGTAATTACATCGTGTGTAGTGCTGGTGCCATACTGGGAATATTTACGTTCAATAAATTTTTGTGTATTGCGGTCTTGATGTCGTCTATTGCCTATACCGGACAATGGGCCTTGTTTCGCACATTTGTGAAGCAGTACCCCCATCTTAAACGCTTCATTGCAATTGCCTGTTTGTTCATTCCAAGTGTGGCCATCTGGGGTTCGGGTTTGTTTAAGGATACAATTTGCCTTTTTGGATTAGGCTGGATTACCTATTCTGTTTTCCAAATCCTTATTCAGCGCAACTTTTCTTTCAGCAATGCGATTTTACTGATACTAAGTGTGTATCTCGTAGGGGTTACCAAGGTGTATATCTTAATTGCATTTTTGCCTTCAATTGCGCTTTGGGTACTGCTTCGTTATTCCTACCGGATAAAGTATTCTTTTCTCCGGGTTATATTTCTGCCAGTCATCATCGGCATTGTGGTGTTTGGGTTTTATTACATATCCACGAATAATGCGGAACTGATGGGCGCCTATACCACGGATCAAATTTTAGAACGTTCGGAAATTACACGCGAGTATATTTTGAAATCTGGCGACGACGAAAGTAGTTCTTATACTTTGGGAGACGTGGACAACAGTTTCACCGGAGCGATTGCAAAGTTTCCATTGGCGGTGAATGTTACGTTCTTCCGACCCTACCTCTGGGAAGCGAGAAAGCCCATTGTATTCTTTAATGCCCTGGAGTCCTTTTTCTTCCTTTTTCTCTTTCTTAAATTGATTGTTCGCGTAGGCCCAACGGGGATTTGGCGAGCCATTTCCAAGGATCCGAACATTCAGTTCTTCCTCATCTTTAGTATCATTTTCGCCTTTGCCATCGGTATCTCCACGTATAATTTCGGCTCACTGTCTCGATATAGAATTCCCTGTCTGCCTACATTCTTAATGGCTATGGGGCTCATCTACTATCAAAAGAAAGACCCTAAGACACAAGCCTTTATTCCATTTGCAGAAAAATTGGATTCCTAAATTTTAGTTGGTTGTTGAGCCGCTAATTGTTCTATTATCACGAGCTCTTCAGGCGTATTAAAACTCAACACATCATTGGCCTGAGCAATCGGATAGGCTTCTACTTTGGCGCCACTAGCTGCTAAACGCCCAATGGCATCCAGAAAGCCATGCTCTTTCCCTGTTTCCTTAGGTGCAGTTGCGAGCACTTCAAACAAAGGTTGCTTCTTAAAAATAAATAGCCCGATGTCGCGTTCTCCTTCATCTGCGGGCGGAATGCCCAACGCACGTGTCTCTAGTACTTCGGCAAGTTTTCCTTCATTCCTTGACACAATGGTATAGCAATTCTTACCCAAAAATGTAGCCAGTGAAAAATTGTTCTCCATAGCTACATGGCAATTGACGAGCATTTCGAGTGTTTGCGCTGCTATAAATGGAATGTCCGACCAGATGAGTATAATGTCCTCATCATCCTTCAAGTGGGTATCTGCTTGGAGCAACGCGTCTCCCATTCCTTTTGCCGATTCTTGGAAAACGAGTTGCGCCGAGATAGCAAACTCATTTAACACCGCTTCAAACTGGGCTTGAAATGCGGGATTGATGATGATGAGTGGCCGCTGATCATAAGGCGATAATAAGCTACAGACCCGTATTAAAATGGGTACTCCGGCTATCCGATAAAGTGTCTTGGGATAGTTTAATCCACTTCGGGAACTTTTCCCTGCCGCTGGTATCACAGCCCGAAATTTTCTAGTACGCATCATTCCCTAAAACCGTTTTATAAACCGCCGATGTCGACCGTCTTGAATTGCTTTC
>JAFDYA010000112.1 GCA_018267675.1 Bacteroidota bacterium | reverse complement strand
GACGGCAATACCGATGAGTTGGGCGGCAGTGATGGAAAAACTGCCCAGTTGGAGTAAAATATTAGTCTCTCCTAAGCTGGGCGCGAGGTAGCCGAGGAATTTGGCAAATGCCACGCCCACGGCGGCGATCGTTCCGGTTTGGATGACGGCAAAGAAAGCCCAACCATACAGAAATCCCCACATGGGTCCGTAGGCTTCGCGGAGATACACGTATTGTCCGCCGGCCTTGGGGTACATGCCGCTTAGTTCGCCATAAGACAAGGCTGCCGCGAGTGTGAGGACACCGGTGAGCGCCCAAACGACAATGAGCCAACCGGCTGAACCGAGGCTTCGGGAGATATCAGCGGAAACGATAAAAATGCCGGAACCGATCATGGATCCGATGACGAGGAGCGCGCCGTCCATCAGGCGGAGGGAGCGATGATATTGTGGTGTTGTCTGGTCCAAGCGGAAGAATTGAAATGCCCCTGTATTTGGGAAGTTTTGGTTTTAGGGCATCAATATACAGTGCTATTTAGACTTTGTGGTATCCTGAGTTGCGCCTTTGTCTCCAAGTGCATTCATACCTTTGATCACATCTTCGGTAATATTGAGGCTCTTGTCGGCATAGAGGATAATAGGATTACCCGCTGAATAAGACAAAACATAGTCAAAAGAATGGGTCTTGGTATAGTCCGTCAGAAAATTATCTAATCGGGTGTGCAAGTCTTTGTTGAAGCTTTCAAGTTTATCTTGAAATTGGGCACTCATGGACTGGCGGCGTGTTTCCAAACTTTGTTGCATTTGCCCCAGTCGTTTTTGGGCGGCTTCGCCTTCTGCTTGGCTCAGCGTGCCGGCTTGCGCTTTTCGCTGTAGCTCGGTATAATCGTTCTGCATTTGTTGTGCGGAGCGCGCTAGTTCATTCTCCATAGCCTCCTGCTGTTGTTTGAACTCCTCTTTCTTGGCTTTCAGGCGGTCATAATTTGCTTCAAAACTGTCGATATCTACATAGGCTATCCGAAGCCCATCACCAGCCTGTGCCGGGGTATGAACTGATGGGTTGCTGCATGGCTTTTGTGTAAAGTGTAGGACAAAGAGTAGGGCAACGCCAACGAGGGCTATTGCACTGAGTATGGTAGGGGTACGATTCATTAGGAAGTTGAAAAAGAATTGATGATAACTGCTGCTGCGCCTAAAATGACACTTAGCTAAATGGCTTAGCTATAAACTAATTTCCGGCAAAAATATTGTTCAAATAGTTAGGAAACACACCAAAATAGCCGCTTTGAAAATCAAAGCGGCTATCAAAGAAAAATAAGTTCCGGGGCTTTACTCCAACTTAAAGGTAATCGGTACGGTAAAATAAACTTTCACAGCTTTACCCTGTTGCTTACCGGCATTCCATTTAGGCGCCGAACTAACGACTCTGATCGCTTCCGCATCTAGGGAAGATGAGCCGGAGCTCCTCACTACTCTAGCTCCGGAGATAGAACCATCTTCATTCACAACGAATTCAATAATGGACCTTCCTTCAGAACCGCTCTCCCGAGCATCATCCGGATACCTTAGGTGGGTACTCAAATATCCGGGCCAGTCATAAGGCGATTTAGGCATTTGCTCCACAAACTTAAAAATCGCTGGGGCGGCAGGTGCTTCTACTTGCCCATTTCCTGGCTTATCCATCAGCCCCGGGTCAATCCCGTTGGGGTCGCCTTTAGCGGTAACTAAGCCTACAGCTACTTTGTCGTCCGGTGGTGGTGTCGGCTTCTCATCTTCCTTCACTTCTTCATCCTTTTTAATCACCGGTGGCGTAAACTTCACCGTTGGCTTCACTGGTGGCGGCGGTGCCGGTGGCGGTGGTGGTGGCGGCGGCTTGGTTTTGTCAATTGGTGGTGGCTCTGCGAGGGTCACCTCCTTGATTGATACAACAGGCTTTGCAGCCTTTTTATTTACAAAACCCGCGATGAGTGGCCAAGCAATCAACACACCTATTACTACCAAAAGCGCTACTAATGAATTCCGTAAGCGTTTCGGGTAGTTTTTCCGCAACTCGTACCCTCCATAGGTTTTGTTGCGCCCCTCGAAGAGGATATCGAGGTAGTCGCTTTTAAGAATTTTATTGATATCCATAAGGGCTATTCTTTTTACTAATGAAGATGGAAAGTTTAAAGGATTCCATGACTATTGTGCTTGAGGATTTCCTGCTTCGGTAAGTTTTATAAACTCTCGGTCTTGAGGAGTAATATCCACCTTTGCATACACTTTTACATCATCAATCGTCATTTCGTCAAACACATCAACCAAGTCTTTAAAGGTACTTGTAGTATCCGGTTTTATGAGAACAGTAATCCTATCGGTTGGGCCTAATGCGCCGCTGCGCACCAAATTTTGAACTGCTTCTTTTTTTGCCAAAATGATTTCGCGAAGCGCTTTTGTACTCTTTGAAATGTTAGCCGGTTTTAATTCTGGTGGTTTTGTCGGGTCGCTACCAATACCTTCGTAAGCATAGACCATATGACCCTTTGAAAGTAATAGGGTAAGTGCTGTACTTTCCTTCACCTTACTTTGATCCTCTACTTTCATGTTGGGGTCTTTGTAGGGCATGTTGATCTCCATGGTTTTTGGCTTAGCCAAAGTGGTGGTGTACATGAAGAAGGTGATCAGCAAAAAGCCAAGATCCACCATTGGGGTTAAGTCCACACGGGTAGAGAGTTTCTTTCCTTTTTTGACGCCCGGGCCCTTTTTATGCCCGCCGCCCGAGGTATCCAATTCTGCCATTTCGGTACTTTTTTAAATTGTGAAATGATATCTTTTTGAAAAAATAGTTTGGTTACTTTTTCTTCTCTTCCTGTGCCAGTTGGTAGGCCGGCGTCCCTGGTGGTACTTGTTCCAGATCGGTAATAAAATTGAACCGGAAGATTTTCATACTGCCCAAGGTGGAAATAATTTTATCAATTGCCGGATACTTCGTGTTCACATCCCCCTTGATGCAAATCCGCAGATAAGGGTTACTATTCCGTGCCACACGAATCCATTGCGCTAGTTCGTTGGTCGGCACGTCTGCACTAGTATCTACGGGGATACCAGCATCGGGTGCAGCATCCATCACTTTTTGTTGCTCCACGGATGAGGAGAGATACTGCTTCAAGCGGGAGAAAGGTTGGCCAACTGAAGCTCCGTTTTGAAATTCTACCTTTTCATTATTAGTAAGACCCAATCCCTTATACTGGTCAATCCCGTCAATCAAGGCTAGCCGCGCTTCATTGTTATTATAGGTGGACACAAACTTTCTATCAATAGAGAAGAATACCCTGTCCTTATTATCAACAGTGATCAACATGATAGAAGTATCCGGTACTGTGATTTGGGATATAGAAGAAGGCGTCTTCACCATAATGGGCTCATTCTTCTTAAACTTGGTCGCCAACATGAAGAAGGTGAGCAGAAGGAAGGCCACGTCGCACATCGCGGTCATATCCACGGTGGTGCTTTTACGCGCCATTTTTACTTTAGGCATATACTGCTTTTAAGGTTCGTTTGGAATAAAGACACAAGACGTGTTCGTTTTCCACAAACACGTCTCCATTTTTTATTGACCTACTATTTGTAGTTGGCCGCAAAACTTTGTGTAAGCGTAAAGCCGCTTTCGTCAATACCAAAGGTCACACCATCAATGATCGTAGTGTAAAAGTTGTATGCAATGATGGCAATGGCTGATGTACCGATACCGAGAGCCGTATTCACCAAGGCTTCAGAGATACCTTCTGCAAGCGCATTAGCATCTGCACCACCACCGGAGGAGGCCATCGCCGCAAACGCACGAATCATCCCTAATACAGTACCCAATAGACCAATCAAAGTAGCTACCGAAGCGATTGTAGAAAGGAACACGAGGTTCTTCTCCAACATCGGCAATTCCAATGCTGTTGCTTCTTCAATTTCTTTTTGGATGGTCAATACTTTCTGTTCGGTATCCAATTCGGTATTGCTGATCATCTCCTTGTACTTTACAAGACCGCTCCGCATTACATTACCCACTGAGCCGCTTTGCTTATCGCATTCGGCAAGTGCCGCATTCACGTCTTTGTTGGCTAAATGATACTGAACCTTGCGTACAAACTCGCCGGTTTGGCCTTTGCCACGTGCTTTAAAAATAGTGAAACCCCGCTCAATCACAAACGTAAGCATGATCAAGAAAGTTGAAATCAACACAGGTACTACCGGGCCGCCCGTGTACATGGTACCCATCATATTCTTGGGCTTATGGCGGGCTGCGCCGTCATCAAAGTTCCCTACGGAGCCTAATACAAATTTGTAGATGATTATCGCAAAGACGATAGCTCCTACTACGACAAGTAGATTAAGCAAGAAGTTGTTGGAGTTTTTGGGCTTTCCCGCTTGACTTCCTGATGGACGTGCGGTGGTTGTTTTAACGTCTGCCATGTTGCTTAGCTTTTGGTTGGTTTAGTTTTAATGGTTGGTTAGATCAACATTGCTCCTGGACAGGTAGGCAATGAACGAAGCAAAGATATTGGGTTGCCTTACAAATCCAAATCGATTTCTGAAATTTAAAGCAAACATAAAAACCCCGTTTTACCGATTTTATTGTGTGCTTAACCTAGTCCACTTTCAAGGACAACTACACTTCCGCACTTTTTCTTCGGGAAAAACAGAGTCCCGTCAGGGGTTCTATCTTTGCCCCCTCTATGAATTTTAATCCTTGGCATTCCGTGAGCTTTGGCACACAAGTGCCCGACCTAGTCAATGCAATTATTGAGATACCGAAAGGATCTCGAGCGAAGTACGAACTGGACAAAACAACCGGCCTCCTCAAGCTCGACCGGGTCCTTTATTCCAGTGTCTATTATCCAGCCAACTATGGCTTCATCCCACAAACCTATTGTGACGATAACGACCCGCTTGATATTCTTGTCCTTTCACAAATAGAAATGCAGCCGCTTTGCCTTGTTGAAGCCAAAGTAATTGGTGTCATGCGGATGCTGGACCAGGGTGAGGCAGATGATAAATTGATTGCCGTATGCGCCCATGATATGAGCGTAAACCACATCAACGACATCTCAGAACTACCACCCCATTTTATTGATGAACTCCGCCACTTCTTTGAAGAATACAAAAAGCTAGAACAGAAAGTAGTGCAGATTGCCGAGTTTCAAAATGCACGTTTGGCCAAAAAAATCCTTAGTCATGCCATCAATGATTATGAAGCTAAATTTTCCTAGAAAATCCTCCATTTTCAACCCCTTTCTCTTATACTAAAATACTTTGCCACATGAGCACAACGACAATAATCCTTCTATTAATCATCGGACTGGGTGCCGGTATGTTAGGCAGCATGGTGGGCATTGGCGGAGGTATCGTAGTGGTTCCCGCATTGCTTGCAATGACCCCGCTACTCCCCAGTATGAACCCTACTATGGCCGCGGGCACTTCATTAGCCATGCTCCTACCGCCTATTGGTATTTTAGGGGTAATACAGTACTACAAAGCCGGACAGATTGATTTTAGAATCGCCGGCCTCCTTTGTCTCGGCTTTATAGTTGGTGCTTTTTTTGGTGGCAAGATTGCCACCTCTATCGACAAAGAAACCATGAAGAAATTCTTCGCAATTTTCCTTCTGCTCATTTCCTTGAAGTTTTTATTCTTTGACAAGGCACCTGCCAAAGCCAAGACAACTACTACCGAACAAGCTCAAACAAAATAATCCGCTACTTCCCCGGGTTCGACAAGTCCGAATATTACTACCATGCGTACAAAAATCAAAACAATACTCGCAAGCGACGCACTAGACTATACCGTTACCGTGAAGGGATGGGTACGATCCTTTCGCAACAATCAATTTATTGCACTAAATGATGGCTCCTGCGTCAGCAATTTACAGGTGGTCATCAAGCTGGAAACCGATACAGCCATTGTACAAAAAATAGCCAGTGGTACCGCTATTGAAGCTACCGGCACTATTGTGGCCTCCTTAGGTAAAGGTCAAAAACTGGAGCTCAATGCCGATACCATAAATATCCTTGGCGAATGTGATAATGAGGTATATCCACTCCAACTAAAGAACCGCCCCAGTCTGGAATTTCTTCGTGAAATTGCCCACCTCCGTTTTCGTACCAACACCTTTGGTGCCATCTTCCGAGTACGCCACTCCCTAGCTTTTGCGATTCATCAGTTTTTCAACGAAAAAGGATTTGTCTATCTCCATACACCGATCATCACCGCCAGTGATGCTGAAGGTGCCGGAGAAATGTTCCGAGTGACCACCTTACCACCGCTTCAAGCACCGGTGAATGACAAAAATGAAGTGGACTATAATGAAGACTTTTTCGGACGAGCCACCAACCTCACGGTAAGCGGCCAACTGGAAGCCGAACTGGGCGCTATGGCACTGGGGGAAGTCTATACCTTTGGCCCCACCTTCCGTGCCGAAAACAGCAATACAGCACGGCACCTTGCCGAATTTTGGATGATTGAGCCGGAAGTAGCCTTTGCCGATATAACCGACAATATGAACCTCGCCGAAGAGTTCATCAAATACCTCATCAAATACGCATTAGAACATAATGCCGAAGATTTAGCCCTGCTGGATCAACGCCTGGCAGACGAGATGAAAACTAAGCCGGCAAATGAGCGCAGCGAAATGGGCTTGTTAGAAAAATTGCGCTTCGTTTCTGAAAATGATTTTGAGCGGATTACTTATACCGAGGCTATCGACATTCTCCGCAACTCTAATCACTACAAAAAGAAAAAATTCAAGTATGATGTAGCTTGGGGCACCGACCTACAAAGTGAACACGAACGCTATTTGGTAGAAAAGCATTTCCAAAAACCGGTAATCGTGCGCGACTATCCCAAGGATATCAAATCCTTCTACATGCGCATGAATGAGGATGGCAAGACGGTCGCCGCAATGGATATTCTTGCCCCAGGTATTGGTGAAATTGTCGGTGGCTCTCAAAGAGAAGAACGTTTGGATAAGCTAGAACAGCGCATGGCTGAGATGAACATCCCCGTTGATGAACTCTACTGGTATCTTGATCTTCGGCGCTTTGGTACGGCACCCCATGCCGGCTTTGGACTTGGCTTTGAGCGTATGGTTTTATTCGTCACAGGCATGAGTAATATTCGCGACGTAATCCCCTTCCCGCGCACACCAAGAAACGCAGAATTCTAGGCTTGCACTCAAGCGCTACTTCACAAAGACTGTTTTGATATTGGTGAACTCACGAATCCCAAAACTGCCCAACTCCCGCCCATAGCCACTCTGCTTGACCCCACCAAAGGGAAGTCGAGGATCAGAGTGTACTGCCGTGTTCACAAAACAATTTCCTGCCTGCAACTCTGTAGCAGCAAGGAATTCGGCATGTTGTTTATCTTTTGAAAAAATGGCTCCACCCAGGCCGTAAATATTGTCATTTGCCAGCTTCAGTGCATCCGATTCATCTTGAGCTACGATGATTGCCGCCACCGGGCCGAAAAGCTCTTCGTCATAGGCCGGCATTCCCTTTGTCACATTTGTCAATACCGTAGGTGGATAATATGCTCCGACTCCATCCGGCACTTGTCCTCCACAAAGCAATTGGGCACCCAGCGCAACACTAGCCAACACTTGTTGATGCAGTTTATCCCGTAAATCCACTCTGGCCAATGGGCCAATTTTCATCGTCGTATCCATTGGGCTAGCACCCCAAAGAGCCGCTTCCATTGCGGCTTTCATCCGTTGTTCAAATTCCGCACGGATGCCTTGCACTACGATAAAGCGCTTGGCCGAAACGCAACTTTGTCCACTATTATTCAAGCGGGAATCCACACAGGTTTGTACCGCAAGTTCTAGATCCGCGTCATCCAAAATGATATACGCATCTGCTCCGCCCAGCTCCAGCACCTGCTTTTTAATAGCCCGTCCGGCAGCCTCAGCCACTCTGCTCCCTGCGTAGGTACTCCCGGTGAAGGTCACCGCGCTAATCTCTTTCCGAGCAATCAAATCGGCCACTTGTTCTGAAGGTAACAGCAAGGTCTTAAACAAGCCTTCCGGTACATTCGCCTTACGAAACACCTGCTCAATGGCTAGGGCACAACCACTCACATTAGCAGCATGCTTTAACACCATTGTATTCCCGGCCATCAGGATAGGGGCCGCGCAGCGAAACACTTGCCAATAAGGATAATTCCAAGGCATCACCGCGAGGACGGTACCAAGTGGTTGATAACGGACATAACTCTTCTCCGCGTCCGTTGCGATCAATTCATCGGCCAGCATCTTAGCTCCTTCTTCCGCATAAAAGTCAAAAGTGCGGGCACATTTTTGAAGTTCTGCTCTGCTCTGCTCAATTGGCTTACCCATTTCAAGCGTGGCCAGCTCCGCCAACTGATCTATATCTTTCCGGATCTGCTGCGCCAGCGCTTTTAAGTAATAGGAACGTTCTGTAAAACTCGTTTTTCGCCAGCTTTCATAGGCTTCATTTGCCAAAACCAAGGTACGATCAAGTTCCAAAGCTTCGCTGGTAGGATACTCGGCAATAACCGCGCCGGTAGCGGGATTGATAGATTGAAATGAAGCCATTCTTGCAGTATTTGTGATTGGGCATTTTTGATCAGCTCCAGCACCCCAACTAATACAGCACCACCAAAATTGCCAACAACTTTTCTTCCTACAAAGTTGGGCTGTCTTACTTTTGCAAGCGTCTATATTCCGATAAGGCGGAAAAGATTTAACCGAACATCAAGACAAAACAATTCAATTCATACAACATGAAATTTTTCATTGACACAGCCAACTTGGATCAAATTCGCGAAGCGCAAGGTATGGGCATCCTTGATGGGGTTACGACCAATCCCTCGCTAATGGCTAAAGAAGGTATTAAAGGTAGCGAAGCCATTGCACAACATTATAAAACGATTTGCGAGATTGTAGATGGCCCGGTGAGCGCTGAAGTGCTCGGTACCAGCTTTGAAGGTATCATTGAAGAAGGTAAGAAATTGGCACAAATCCACAAGAATATCGTGGTGAAAGTACCGATGATTAAAGACGGCATTAAGGCGATAAAATGGTTTACGGATAATAATATTGCGACCAACTGTACCTTGGTTTTTTCCGCCGGACAAGCCATCCTTGCAGCCAAGGCAGGTGCTACTTATGTCTCCCCATTCATTGGCAGAATTGATGACACCAATTGGGATGGCCTTGAACTGATTGAGCAAATTGTCGGCATCTACAATGCCCAAGGCTTTATGACCGAAGTACTTGCCGCGTCTATCCGCAGTCCTTTGCATATTGTGAAATGTGCTGAAGCCGGTGCCGATGTTTGCACTTGCCCACTTTCTTCTATCACAGGTCTATTGAAACACCCGCTCACTGATGCCGGTCTGCAACAATTTCTGAAAGATGCTGAATCGATGAAATAATATTCTGGCAAAAATACTACTCCGATGCTAGCGGCAATTAAGCTATGCAAAAGCTGAATTTAGTCCGCATTCTATCCAAAGCCCGCCACACGCGGGCTTTGGAACTTTTTAGCCCTTTAGGATGACGCACAAGGAGCAAAGCAATTGTTCCAGTTTCCGTAATTGCTACTTCGCGACTAAGAAAAATTCCTGCGAACCTGGGATAATCAGGAAAGCTATCCAACACTCTTCTTAGTTTCGCCTCAACCAATATAAGCCCAAGCGCCCAGCTGTACCGCTAGGCCAATGGCATAGCCCAGCCAAACTTCTGTAACCGTATGCTCCCGTAATAATAAACGGGCAGTACCCACAATTCCGGCAACGACAATGGTTGCTAACAGTGCGGGCAGCATATTGACAGTAGCAGTAAACAACAAAATGATCATGATACCCATTGCGCCACCGGCTGCCGTGGTATGCATGCTTACTTTGAAAAAGATACTCCCTAAAAACAACAAAATGATTCCCCAAAAAGAACCCAACATAAGGATATTGATAATCTTAGGGGTTTCCGGCAAATGACTAAACACCTGTTGTGCCCAGAAATAAAAAGTCATCGTAGCAATCAGCGGGATGATCCGGTCTTTGGCCACACGCATTTGCAGATTTTTCAAGAATCCCAAAGCCCTCAACAGAAGCATGGTGACTAAGGGGAAGAATACCGTGAGCAACACTACCGTTGCTAAGCGCATCCCCAAGGTCTTGGGCAAAATGCCCGCAAACGCCGCCGGTTGCAACTTCCAAAGGACGATACACAACAAGGTGGGCATAAATACCGGGTGAAAAACATAAGAAATGACCGTGCATAAATTGGCCAGCCAGATTGGTCCGGCAGGCTTCGGCTTCAGGTGCCGATGATCTACTTCAGTTTCAAAAAGTGCTTGCTCCATTTTAGTCCATTCGTTTTAATCAAGATTTGCAGATAGCCAACGTGTCATTTCTTCCATCCCCATTTGCTTTCTTGCCGCATAATCTTCCAATTGGTCTTGTTGCACTTTTCCAATACCAAAATAGACACTCTGGGGATGGGAAAAATACCAGCCACAAACCGAAGATGCCGGGTACATAGCCAAAGCATCAGTCAGAACGATTCCGGCATTTGCGGTTGCAGACAACAATTCAAACAGCTTACGTTTCTCTGTATGATCCGGACAAGCCGGATAGCCCGGAGCCGGGCGAATCCCCCGATAGCTCTCTTTAATGATCTCTTCCTTGCTCAATGCTTCATCCGGTACATACGCCCAATATTCCTTCCTGGTCTTTAGGTGCAATAACTCCGCAAAGCCCTCTGCCAGCCGGTCACAAAGTGCCTGTAGCATGATTTTGTTATAATCGTCCAGCTCGTCTATGAACCGCTGCAAATGCGGCTCGATACCGTGAATAGATACCGCAAAGGCGCCCATATAATCGGTGCCCGCTCCCGAAGGC
This sequence comes from Bacteroidota bacterium, assembly GCA_018267675.1. Classification (GTDB taxonomy): domain Bacteria; phylum Bacteroidota; class Bacteroidia; order Chitinophagales; family Chitinophagaceae; genus UBA1952. The sequence continues at coordinate 14,895 of JAFDYA010000112.1, read as the reverse complement.
TTTATAAAATCTGCCAAAGAATGATTCAGCTGCCCTTTAGCTTTCTTAATTTGTTGCCGAAGATGCTCTAGGTAGAGCACCGAGCCATCCTCCCGCGTGAGCTGTAGCGTTTCGGGGGCTGTCTTCACCACCTCCCAAAACCCAATTACTCCCCGCGCTGTCACCCATTGCTCCGCAATCATCTTGTCCAATAAAGCATTGGCATCTGCAAATAATTTACTGGCTTCCGTGCCGGAAACAGGATCCGTCAATATTTCAGGATAACGACCCCGCATCTCCCAAGTGATGAAGAAAGGGCTCCAGTCAATAATTTCACGGATATCACTAAGACTGAAATCATCAAACACTTTAGTCCCCAAAAAGCTTGGTTTCACTGGGCTGTAGCCCTCCCAATCCATATCCTGCACCGTCTTTCTGGCCTCTTCCAAAGAAATGTACTGTTTGATACCCTTCTTTTTTTCAAATTCTAGCCTTAGTTGTTCATATTCTCCATCGATATCGGAAAGGAAACCTCCTTTATTGTCCGGATTGAGCAAGCTGCCCGCCACCGTCACACTGCGACTGGCATCCAATACGTGCACTACTCCTTGGTCATAGCTTGGTGCAATCTTCACAGCCGTATGAATACGAGAAGTGGTTGCTCCACCGATTAATAGCGGCTGCTGCATCCCTCGGCGTTTCATCTCCCGCGCCACATGTACCATCTCTTCCAGCGAGGGTGTAATGAGCCCACTCAGGCCAATAATATCCACCTTTTCTTTCAACGCAGTTTCCAAGATTTTATCAGCAGGAACCATCACCCCCAAATCAATAATCTCATAACCATTGCAGGCCAAGACCACCCCTACGATATTCTTACCAATATCATGCACGTCGCCCTTCACCGTAGCCAATAGAATCTTTGCAACGCCAGCTCCTTCTTCTTCCACTAAGCCCGCTGCTGCTTTAGCACGCAGCCTTTCCTCTTTCTCCAACTCTATGTAGGGAGTTAAGATACCTACACTCTTTTTCATCACCCGGGCACTCTTCACTACTTGCGGGAGAAACATCTTACCGGCACCAAACAAATCACCCACCACATTCATTCCGTCCATTAGCGGCCCTTCAATCACGTCCAAGGGTTTCGGGTACTGCTGCCGAGCCTCTTCGGTATCTTGATCAATAAAATCAGTAATTCCATTAACCAGCGCATGTTTCAAGCGTTCTTCCACCGAGCCACTCCGCCAGGCATCATCCACCTTTTCCACCTTCCCCTTCGCCTTCACAGTTTCCGCAAACGTCACCAAGCGTTCCGTCGCATCCAGACGCCGGTTCAGGATCACATCTTCACAGAGCTCCCGTAGTTGAGGTTCTATTTCATCATACACCACTAGCTGTCCGGCATTTACAATACCCATATCCATCCCGGCCTGTATAGCATGATAGAGGAATACCGCATGCATCGCTTCCCGAACCACATCATTCCCACGAAAAGAAAAAGACACATTGCTCACCCCTCCGGAGATCTTTGCCAAGGGCGCTTTTTCCTTTATTATTCGCGTAGCCTCAATAAAATCCACTGCGTAATTGTTATGCTCCTCAATGCCCGTAGCGATGGCGAAAATATTGGGGTCAAATATGATATCGCTCGGAGCAAAACCAATCTCCTTTGTTAGTATTTCGTAAGCTTTCAAGCAGATATCCACGCGCCGCTGGAGCGTATCCGCCTGCCCCTGTTCATCAAATGCCATCACCACCACTGCCGCACCAAAAGCTTTACAAATTCGTGCCTCTTGCTTAAATTTTTCTACCCCCTCCTTCATGGAGATAGAGTTGACAATACACTTGCCCTGCACACATTTCAAGCCCGCCTGAATGATTTCAAATTTGCTACTATCCATCATCAAGGGGATCTTAGCAATATCCGGTTCACTCTGAATCAGATTTACGAAAGTGGTCATCGCCGACACCCCATCCAGCAAAGCATCATCCATGTTGATGTCCAACACCTGCGCCCCACTCTCCACTTGTTGTCGCGCTACACTCAGCGCCTCTTCATACTTACCCTCCCGCACCAATCGTGCAAACTTCTTAGAGCCCGTCACATTCGTTCGTTCTCCTACATTGATAAAGTTGGACTCCGGACGAACAATAAGTGGCTCCAAACCGCTCAGACGCAGATATGGATGAATAACAGTCATAGTAAAAAATTCAGAAAAAATTGGCGCAAAGGTACGAAGTGTAAAAGGGATGCCTACTGTGCTTGAATTTTTGGGAATTGGATGATTAGTTTTAAAGGGCTGAAATAGCTTATGTCCCAAAACTTTTTAGTAAAACACGGGTCAGAGGTGTTGGGATATCGAACGACAATACGAACAAGGTATTTTACTCAAGATTTTACGGTAGCCTTTCGTGTTATTGAATTGATATTAAAGTGCCATGGCTAGCAAATAGTTTTCAGTATTTTTCACTACTTTTGATAGCTATAAAATTATATTTATCGTTTATACAGTGGTTTGATTTTAAATTTGGACAAGATTATCGCAAAATTCGTCCTACTATTATTTGGACTTTTCGTTGTGCCGTTTGCTTCGCAATCGCAGCAGACTTTAAGTAATGATAGTCTTGAGATTGTGGGGCTTATCCAGCAAGCCGAAGATACTGCCGAAGCAAACCTTAATGCCGCCTATAAATTATTGACCCGTGCAAAGGAACAGGCTGGGCTGCAGGGGCGACCTTTATTGCTCGCTCAAGCCTTATATTCAGAAAGCTATTTTCTTTTTTTTCAGGGCAAATATGACCAGATCATCACCGCAATGGATCAGATTATCCCGGTATATGAACAATTGCATTTGCAAGAGGATTTGATTAAGGCATTGAATAGGAAATCTTTGTCATTTCTGTATCTAAATCAATATAAACCTGCATTGGATGGATTTTTTAGAGCAAAGGGGCTAGCTGAATTGACCAAGGATAACAAGGTACTCGGGGCATTGAATTCCAATATAGGATTGGTATATGAAAGCCTGAAGGATTGGGAAAGTGCACTGATGTTTGCCCAAATTTCGCTAAAATATAAACTAGCAGAGCTAGACACAATTGGAATACTTAAATCATACGCGAATATTGCAAATATATATTATTACCAGAATAAATATTCGGATGCACTTCAAAATTTTCGGTTAGCAATAAAGCTTGCAGATAATAGTAACAACGAATTTCAGCAGGCCAGCCTTTATAATGATATTGGAAACATATATTCAAGTTTACGAAATTTTGATTCCGCCCTATACTTTCAAAAGAAAGCTTTAAATTTTCATGAAAAGCATAAAGATGAGCGTTTTGTGGAATGGTGCAATTCGGCTATTAGTTACGGTGCCACGCTTATCAAGTGTGGGAAAGTGGCAGCCTCCCGCCCCTTAATAGCCGCCTGTCAAAGTTGTGAATTGGAACTGGGAGAATTGGATCTCCTGAAAAACCTTTATAATTTCCGATCAGACTACTTTTATGCTACAGGCAATATGTCAGCAGCCGCCCAAGCCTACCGGAAATTGAATGCAATCAACGATTCAATCCTTACTAATTCTGAGGATATTAACAATCAAAGGCTCGCAATAAAATATGAGTTTGAGAAAAAGGCAAAGGAAGATTCGCTGCAATACCAACTTCGGATAAGCCAACAACAAGCCAAAACCATTGCATATAGAAATAAAATGTATCTTACCGCAATGGGCCTTCTTTTATCACTCGGAGTGACATTCTTGGCATATTTCTACATTAATCGCGCTCAGAAAGAAAAACGAAGAAAAGAACTGGAAGCAATCCGCACCAATATAGCCAGCGATCTACATGATGATGTAGGTTCTACCTTATCCAGCATTCAAATTATCAGTGGCTTGGCTACAAAACAATGTGGTGATAATGAACAACTAAAACAGACAATAGGCAATATTACTGAACTTTCTAACAAAGTAGCACAGGGTATCCGAGAAATTATGTGGACGATTAATCCTACTCAAGACACATTAGAAGCTGTTGTAGCCCAACTTCGGAAAATTGGAACTGATCTTCTTGAAATGCATCAAATTGCACTAAAAACTACTGAACAAATTAGTAATCCTAATACAACACTTTCCGCAACACAGAGAAAAGAACTATTACTATTTTTCAAAGAAGCAATTAATAACGCCCGCAAATACAGCTATTGTAGTACAATACATGTTGCCATCTCCGATGCACAAGGTACCTTCCGCCTGACTATCCGAGACAATGGTATTGGTTTTAACAAAAAGAAAGTCGTTCTGGGAAATGGAATAAAAAACATGCATCATAGAGCATCAAACTTGAAAGGAGCTTTTGAAATTAGCTCCAAAGTCAAGAGTGGAACACAAATCTTATTGACTTTTCCCTTACCATGATTCGGGTATTTGTTTCCACGTGCACTATTCTGACCTTTGCAATAATCAATTGTAATTAACATGGCCACAAGAATACTATTGTATGAAGATAACTTGGAACTACGATCTAGCTTGGCCGCTTTAATCCGATTCTCAGAAGGGTGGGAACTTGTTGGTGATTTTGAAAACTGCTCGGATATATTGGATCACTTAGCGATCTATCAACCGGATATAATCTTATCCGATATTGATATGCCGGAAGTTAATGGTATTGAAGGGCTAATACGGGTACGTAGTATCCAACCAGACTTACCAATAATTATGCTTACTGTTTTGGACGATAATAAGCACGTATTGGACGCTATCTTGAACGGAGCTACCGGGTATATCCTCAAGCAACATTTGACTACCCGCCTTGGAAGCGCAATTGAAGAGGCTCTGAATGGTGGCGCCCCAATGTCTCCACTTGTCGCTAAATTAGTCCTGAAGCATTTAAATTCCTACAACATTAAGAAACCAAACTATTCTCTTACAAATAGAGAAAAAGATATCCTCCAATCATTAACGGATGGAAATAGCTACAAGATGATCGCTAGCAATTTGGATATTTCAATGGGTACTGTGACTACCCACATCAAGAATATTTATGAAAAACTGGGCGTGCATTCACAAGCCGAGGCTGTGAGTAAAACATTAAGAGAAGGGATTCTATAATCCTAGCCCGGGGTGTTGCACCCTTATCCCCTGATTATGGTATTGTAGCTGGTAAATCTACTATTTATTTTTACAATCAGTTTTCTAGGCTTAAATACCCCTAGATCTTAAGTAAATTTAAATATCCCTATTGTGATCAGATCAGTATTTATACAGGCTCTATTTGCCATATCGACCATTTCTTCTGTTCTGGCTAAAGAGCCTTTAACTAAGAAAACCGTGAACATACACGGCTCTTTCGCTTCCTCCTTTTTTATTGATGCGCAAAACCATCTTTGGGGATGCGGTGGAAATAGCAATTATCAGCTAGCATATTCAAAAACAAGTTCTCAGTATCTTCCTATTAAAGCATTGGATAATGTTTCCAAAATTTCTTCTGGAGAAGCACATTCCTTCATTCTAAAAACCGATAACACACTTTGGGTAGTTGGTAAAAATTCTGACGGACAATTAGGCACCGGTTCTACCGATGCGCTAAGTGCACCAAAACAAATCGCTAGCGATGTGATAGAAGTAGCAACGGGTAAAAACTACAGTTTTTTTGTAAAAAAAGATCAAACGCTTTGGGCGATGGGAAGCAATACCTTCGGGCAATTGGGCAATGGCAACACGGACAAACAACTAAACCCCGTCAAAGTGATGGATGGCGTGCAGCAAGTTGCTGCCGCCAGCTCTCACACCTTTATTTTAAAAACAGACGGCACACTTTGGGCTTGTGGACAAAACAATACCTTTCAACTCGGTGATGGAACAGATAAAACCCAGATTGTTCCAGTTAAAATTGCTTCCGATGTAGCGCAAATAGCACTCGGAAATCAATTTTCTTTGTTCCTGAAAAACGATGGAACGGTTTGGGCTTGCGGATTTGACGGTGCCGGACAAATGGGTGACAACAGTGTCTATGCTGTTAAAACTCCAAAAAAAATTGCCAGCGACGTTGCTCAAATTGCCGCAGGATTTGGCAACAGTGTTTTGCTGAAAAAAGACGGAACGGTCTGGGTGGCAGGATTGAATAGCTTTGGGCAATTGGGCAATGGCAATTATAACAACATGGGCGTGTTTACACAAGTTGCTGATAATGTCCAAGAAATTAGTGCCGGATTTTACCACACCCTAATTCTTAAAAAAGATGGAACGGTTTGGAGCTGTGGAAGTAATGGTAGCGGTCAATTAGGAACCGGTATGGGTACGAGTGACCGGAATGTTTTTGAACAAGTGAAGTTTTAAATCTATTGAAAATCATACCAGACTGCAATCAAAAGCCGTGACATTACGAAGTAAAATAACAATTATGAAGTAGAAATGGCGAACAAATCAAAAATATTCCGCTTAGATATTTTCTTCTGGATACTGCTTTTAGTTTTCGGTATTTGCTGGTATTTGCTGGATAATAAAGTAATGTGGCAAACCATCTTTCTGTTAACGCTCATTTTCTATATAGCTTTATCCTTTTTCATAAGAGCTGTTTATCTGCAAAGCATTAAAGAAAATCAGCAAGTATCACAACTTTCAGATATTCTGAAAAAACAGCAAGTATTAAACACCAGCACTTGGTTGAGTGCTCACGCTGTCATCGTCAATATGAATCCGCAAGGAAAAGTAATGGACAATGGAAAAGAAGTCGGGCGTTTGTTTGTCTTTCAAGTACAGATTGACGGCACGGATGGCGGCACTTGGCGGGCATTAATCAAAGACAAAATCATTCCCGCAAATCATCTGAATTCCTTTGGCAGAAAAACAGAAGTACCGGTTTTGTACAATCCCGAAAATAAATACAAAGACGTCATTTTTGAAAACGATAGTTGGCATTACGAAGTAAAAAAATAAAATACTATGAACATCAGGAAGAAATTTTACATCCTCTTTTTTGGATTATTTGCATTGGTTTTTGCACTCTTTTTCTTGGGAGGTAAATTTATGAGCAATGCCATTTCCAAATTCACTTCCGGAAAAATGGACGGGATTGGAAGCTTTATGGGCGTTAGCAATGTTCCGGTGTTTCAATCGGGAGTGTTTAGCGAAGATGGTAATTACTTTGTTTACACCTATCGCCCTGAAGTAGAAAAACCCGATGTAAAAGGGAGTATAACGATGAGAGGCTTTGCCTACCCTACCTATTTTAAGGTGATGAAAACTGCCACCGGAAAAGTTGTAGACAAGCCTTACGAAAGCGGCAAACACGACCAGATGTATGTGGTTTGCTCCGAAGACCATTGGGTTTGGCTGATGAAAAAAGTGGAGGGACAAGAAAGCCAAATTGCTTTGTATGATTTGAATACCCATCAATTCAAGTATGATTTTGGCAAGTTGGAAAAATTAAATCCTTCCGTAGATTGGAAAAAGACCTATTCTTTTTACAACAACAATACCGAAAAAAAAGGATTGATTTTAGAAGCCAATGACAAACGCTATTACCGCATTGACCCGAATACAGGAAAAGCGGAAACCGTGCAGGGAAAATTTGAAATACTGAATTATAATTTCGCCAAAAACTTTCAGGCTTCTGACAGAGTTGTGTACGAACAATACAGCAAAAAAGAAATCAATGGCAGCAGGCAAAGCATTACCACCAACAACGGAAAAACTGTTTCTCAAGATGATTTCATTGAAATACATTATCTGACCCTAAGCAAACCTCAAGTTGGTTTGGGCTACGATGTCCCTCTTACTTTTTACAAAAACAATTTCTTCGTGCTATCTCCCCTTACTTCGGATAACGAAAAAGATATGGAACTCGCAATGTTAGATAAAGCCACATTGCAAACCGTATGGAAAATACAACTTCCCCAAAAGGAATTGAAAACATTTATCCCGAATTACAGTTTTGAACGCTTTTATATCAAAGGCAACCAACTGCTCGTAACCAACAACGATTACCTGATGAGTATTGATTTGGATAAAGGAACGATTGCTCAAAAAACCGAGTTATATAATTAATACTTCAAAATATGGAAAACAATAACTTCTCAAAAAAATTTACCAATACCTCTCTATTAATGGGATTGGGAATTGTAGCCTTACTACTTATCATCTTTTGGATGAATGGAATATTCAGTCTTTTAGGAGGAGCTGGAACAATTGGAGTGCTTGTCTTCATCGCTTTCATCTTAGGCCTCATATATTTTGGGCAACGCTGGCTTCTGGGTGGACTGAAACCCAAAGATATTCCAAACGGCTTACCGGCAACAGCTACCGTAATAAGCTGTCGTCAAGGAAGTATGAGTATGTCAGTAGGAGTTAATCAGAATTTTCAATTAATTATTGAAGTAAATGTAAGCAATCCGCAAGGCGAAACCTGGCAGACAACCATGAAGGAAATGATCAACATTACCCAAATCAGCGTTTTTCAACCCGGAGTACAATTTGCCGTGAAATACGACCCTAATGATAAGTCAAAAGTGGTTTTTGACCAATCGGCACCAACCCAAAATCAAGCCAATCAGGCTAGCAATATCAACAAAGCCATGAATAATCCTAGCGCTAATTATACCAATCAAGATGTGCTGAATGCCAAACAAGCTGCACCGACCGATATCATGCAAAAAGTACAGTATCATTCCGATTTGTTGAAAGAGCTATTAAACACTGGCACGGCTTCCACTTCCACAGTAATAAACAGTGAAGTAGCTCTAAAGGATTTTATGCCCGGCATCAATATCCTAAAAGTTGCTATTGAAGTAAAAAATACGATGATAGATACTTTTGAAAGTGATATTTTCCTTATTGCACCTGCTACTTCTATGCACAAGTTTGAGCCCAATGATACCGTTCATATTCTCTACGATCCAAAAAATCCAAGAAGAGTATGTATCAGTGGAACGGATAAGGTGAATAGTACAGTTGAAATTTAAGAATTAACTGTATGAAATATCTATTGACTATTATCGGAGGCATTATATTGATGGCAGTTGCTATTTTCATTGTTGTGATGATGGGAATGTATTATGACGAAGAAAGCCCTCAATTTATTACAGCCATTGTTGGAACTGTTGTGCTCATTTTATTGTTGGTTTTATTTGCCAACAAAATCCTCAAAGCTGAAGCAAAACTTAATACTATTGCAAACGGGCTTCCTGCAATTGCTACTGTTATCCAAAGTTATCAAAGCGGACAGGCGCTTCTTTCAGGGCGCGTTGCAACACATTACCAACTGATTATTGAAGTCAATATTACCAATTCCCAGGGTGAAACTTGGCAGGCAACAATGAGGGAAATGCTTCCGGTAACACAAGTGGGCATTTTTCAGCCCGTTGTAAGTTTCAACGTTTTATATGACCCCAATGATAAATCGAAAGTAGTTTTTGATCAAGCCAAATATTAATACTAATATGAACATAAAAGTAACGATACATAAAGCAACAAAGACATTAGTTCTTGCACTTGCACTCGCACTGCTCGGCTCTTGCCAAGTGGAGAAAGACATTAAGGATGGTATTCCTGCTATTGCCTACGTCAAGCAATTGCAACAAGGCAATAAGAAAATCACGTATGGTACTGTCACTTATTATCAAGTAATTATTGATGCAGATATTGTTACCAAAGAAGGTAAGTCATGGCCAGTAACTTTCAAAGAGATGGCTCAGTTAATAGATATTCCAAAAATTCAGCCCGGACAAAATGTAGCCGTGAAATACGACCCAAATGACAGTACCAATATCTGTTTTGATCGTAACCCAAATAGAAAAGACTAAAACTCTATGACTCCCAAACTATTGCCGTAGAAGCTCTTTTAATACTTTACTTCCTTCCGCTTGCAGTTCAATATAATAAACTCCTGAAGCCAAGCCACTCAAATTGATATCCTGTTGCGCAGACTCAAAACTCCCTTCCAAATTTGTTGTAGCACCGCTCATTGTCCGTACGGAATAGCTTATCCGGCAATGTTGCGGATTGTCCAACATAACTAGACCATTCGTAACCGTCGGACTAATGCGTACCGCCTGCAAGGCCGATGCTGCCGCGGAGATACCACTTGGATTAGCTTTAGGTGTGAACCGATAAACGGTGCTAGAATCCGGATAGCTCATTAGGGTTGTCATCATAAAATCAAAACTACTTGCTGCTACACTATCCAATGTAGGGGCACCGGGATCTCCCTTTAAATAAAAAAAAGAACCCGAACTGCCATTTTGCATTTCAATCTTATCAAAGAAGCCTATATGCGGTGCAAGGGAATTGATAAAATATACTGAAGGGTAAGAAAGCTTAGCACTTCCGTATCGAAGCTCAACAATATTGGTATCCTCATACACCCAAATCTGGAAATTAACGTAGTCGTCCAGCGAACCGAAAGCCGAGCCCTCATTAAAAATTCCGGCATTTGCATATTCCAATTTGAATATTCTACGGGGTGCTACCCCATCCGTGCGATACCGAATGGGCGATTGGGATGTGCCCGTGCCGCTCCCCCTATCTGTCAATCCCAAAGACGTTGGTAGAAAACCGGAAACATACCCTAGCGAATTTGTATCCGACGCAGGCATAACCTGACAACCGAAAATTTTAAACACTGTTTTGGGGACTTCATTAATTTTAAAAATAAACGGAATAGGTACATAATAGCTGCTGTCGCCGTCCCATGGGATGCTGCCGCTTAAGTTTGTAGCACCACTGCTTAACGGGACATACGGCTCATAACGAGCATCAAACGAATAATAAAGCTGGGCACCTGCGCTGATTGTTAGTAACATTAAAGCGGCAAGAAAAATAGACTTTCGCATGAAAATGATTTTAATTTAAACTATTGGGTTAATTTGAAAAAATAAAGGCAAGCCTAACCTTTGCTCTTCACAACGGCTAGGCTTGCAGGGAAATGCTAAGGTTCATTGAAGACACCACTCACCAATATCTTATCCTCAGCGGGTCTATAGGTATTATAAAACCATGTAGGCTGGAGGGTATAGCGAGCTTTCCCATTCACTATAGAAGATTGGATATACTCGGGATGGGTGCCGTGGGCAACATAGCCCGTATCATCATACATTATACCCAAGCAAACCCAAGCCGGATCCTGACTACTACAATCCAATTTTAAGCTATCATAAACAACAAATGAACCCGAATTAAATGTCATATCAAACCCAAACATTCTTTTATGTGAGAAATCTCTGATGCTGTTTGAAAAAAAATGCAACCGTGCTTTTCCCTGATCCACACTAACTTCGTTAGTACTAAATGTATCATTATTTACCACCCAAGTTGAGTATTGTGCCGGGGTGCTTTTTTTACAGGCAGTAAGGAAAAGAATAAATATCCCTACCAAGAAAAGAGCAGCAAATGCCATTTTATATTGCTTCATAATTATTGATTTTGAGGTTTATTGTTTGAATAATTTAAACCTTAAAAGGTCATTAGCCAAAATTTCCAACTGCCAGGGGCTATTGTCACAAACATTCTTGCCGCTCGGGAAACTAACCGGCGGCAGCTCGCCATTTTGGGCAAGCAGAGTATTGGCCGATGTGAGGATAAGAAGCATGATGCTGATGGAGATGCTAAAGGTGCTACACCATGTAGTGCTTGGGTTTTTGTTTATTTGATTAGCCGAATAGGCCATTAATTAATTCATGGGTTGATAATTTTTTGTGTAAACGAGAATTGTGTTCGTCCCATCGCTTGAGATGGGGGTACAAAATATTATCAAGGCGGCCCGTGAATATGAAGCGCTATAACTTTGAGGCTTTGCTTTAGCCCGATGCCCGATGCCCGATGCGGTATGCCGTGCATCATCGCAAACCCGTTCTAGGAGCGGCACTACATCAGTTGGGGTATATTGGGTCAATCGGTACAACACGGGTAGCTAACTGTTAAAGCCAATCTAAAGGTAAAAGAAAATATTCACAAACCACCTGCTATCAAGATTATTTACTGGTCATTGGTACGCATATCAACGAGCGGAATCGGCCAATTATTGTGGCCAAGAAGATATCAAGCCTGGGCACGTCAAAACATCTTCGGGAGTCCTACTCAGTTATTTCCTATTGACCTTTTTGGGTTTTTAAACCCTAAGTTCAGGGAAGAAAGCTTGACTTTTTATAGTATTTTATTGCATAATATGGTTATTGGCAACTGCGTTGCCCGTAGGGCAATATTTGATTTACCGCAGGCGTGAGCCTGTGTAGCATACAACGAGCCGTAGAAAAATTGCCCCTAGGGCAGCACACGCAATTAGATCCAATTGACCTTTTTTGGCTGAAATACTATTGCGGGACCTGGGGGCCGTTTCTGTTCCCCGCGCAAAGGATCGCAGCGAAAATCATTTGCGTCCCGCTAGGGCGCAGATATTGTAGCGTAGAGCCTGACCTGCCCGCCGCGTTGGCCCGTGTGCGGTGGCTAGGGCAGGGTGCGCCCAAAAAAATGGATTAGCTCCCGGCCAGCTCTAGAAAAGCAGCTTCCGTGAGGATGACGACGGTGCCTAGTTTTTTGGCTTTCTCCAGTTTGCTACCGGCATCAGCACCCACAATGAGGTAGTTCAGTTTACTGCTCACCCCACCCAATATTTTGCCGCCGCGGGCTTCTACAAGCGCTTCGGCGTCGCTGCGCTTCATCTGCTCCAGAGTACCGGTGAAGAGGAAGCTTTTCCCACTAAACACGCCGGATACAGCATCTTGTCTGGCACTATTTTCTAGGTTCAGTCCGGCGGCTTCCAGTTGATCAAGGGTATGGCGCAGCTCGGGCTGGGCAAAGAAATGGGTGATAGATGCGGCAACTTTTGGCCCCACATCTTCTAGGCTAAGTAAGCGTGCTTCCGTCCAGTCGTAGAGCTCGCGGAGCTGAGTGATGTTATTGGCCAATGTCTTGGCGGTTGTTTCGCCCACATGCCGGATGCCCAAGCCGAAGATGAGGCGGGCGAGGGTTTGCGTCTTACTATTTTCAATAGCGGTGCGCAAGTTGTTCAAGGATTTTTCTTTGAATCCATCCAATGCAGCCACCTTTTTCCAGTCCAGTTGGTACAAGTCCGGGATTGTACGGAGGATCCCGTTTTCAAAAAATTTAGTCACGATCCCCTCGCCCATCCCGCGGATGTCCATCGCGTCTTTGGAGCAGAAATGAATCATCCGCTCCACCACCTGTGCCGGACAATCTATGTTGATACAGCGCCAAACGGCTTCATCCTGGGGACGTTCCAAAGCTTCGCCACATTCCGGACAGCCTTGAGGAAACTGAATGGCTTGCTCCGCTCCGGTACGGAGTTCGCTCAGCGCCTTCACGATATAGGGGATCACATCGCCCGCGCGTTCTACGAGTACGGTATCGCCAATATGCAAGTCCTTTTCGCGGATCACATCTTCGTTGAACAAGGACAAACTAGAGACGGTGACCCCACCAATGCTCACGGGGTCGATCTTGCCCACCGGAGTGATGGAGCCGGTGCGGCCCACCTGAAACTGCACTTCCCGAAGCTTGCTGGTAGCTTGCCTTGCCGAAAACTTATACGCAGTAGCCCAACCAGGATGATGGCTGGTCATACCCAACTTCTCTTGCAGCGCCAAGTCATTCACCTTGATCACTAGGCCATCCACTTCAAAGGGGAGACTATCTCTCCGGCTTTCAAATTCGGAACAATAGCTGATGACTTCCGCAATGTCCGTAAAGCATTTCATTTCCTTCGCCGGTGTGGGAAAACCAAGCTGAGCCAACCATTGGAGCGAATCATAATGCTTTTTGAGTGCCCTAGGCCTATCCGAACCCGGCAACAACTCCACATCCGAGATATGGTAAAGTATGGCGCTCAACTTCCGCTTGCTCACTTCATTAGGGTCCAGCATCCGGAGCGTACCACTTGCCGCATTCCGAGGATTAGCCAGCGGAGACAGCCCTTCCGCCACCCGTTGCTTATTAAAATCCTCAAAAACGGATTTATGAATTACCACCTCCCCACGGATCTCAATCTGTTTAATCCCGCAAGCAGCAAGCTCAGCAGACAAAGGAATAGAGCGAATCTGCCGCACATTCTGTGTGATGTCCTCCCCCATTATCCCATCGCCCCGTGTAGCGCCTCGCTGCAAATGATTTTGGTCAAATATTAGTGAGACAGAGGCTCCATCATACTTAGGTTCCACACAATATTCCACCAAGCTATCCCCGGCACCTTCCCGCACCTTTCGGTCCCAATCACTCAAGTCTTCTGCATTGTAGGTATTATCCAAACTGAGCATCGGCACCAAATGCGCCACCGCCGGAAAGCGCTCACTCAAGGCTTTAGCCACCCGTTGGGTTGGAGAGTCTGGCGTAATTAACTCCGGATGACTTTGCTCGAGAGTTTGTAGCTTTTTAAAAATCGCATCATACTCCTGGTCGGCAAGCGCAGGCTCACTTTGCACATAATACCGCCAATCTGCCCAACGAAGGATTTGCCGCAGGGTATTGATAGCGCTGAGCTCAGCTCCGCTGTGACTCAATATTTCTTTAGCTGCTGAAAAAAGTTGTTGTTCTTGCGCCGGGCTATACATGGTGTAAAAATAAGCCGAAGCAGAACGACAGCCGGTGTGGAAACCGAAAAGTTCCAAACAATTCGAAACAAAAAATTTTTTGGGCGCCCGGGCGCGCTGTACGTTCCAATATTTGCCCCTGCTCAAAAAGCGCAGAGGCAAATGATTTCCACTGCCATCGCTGGCGCAGGCCATCCTAGAGCGATAGCTCCAGTTGCAGTAGCCATACCCTAAACCACAAAATGGCGGCTACCCCTTCGGGGCAGCCGCCATCACTATTCACTTTGGCTTAGGACTATCGGTTGCTCTTCGTCACCTTCTCTACTCGGAGCAAGTGCCCGTCCAGATCACTGATGTACAAGAGGTAGATACCATTC
>JAFDYA010000111.1 GCA_018267675.1 Bacteroidota bacterium | reverse complement strand
TATTGAAGAGTCGCCGCTATAATGTGCCGAAGCTCCAATGAAGATAGAACCAGAAACAAACTGTGTACTGGTAGCAGCGTAAGAACCTATAACAGTATTGCTATCTCCTACTATATTTGAATATAATGAATGTGATCCTATACCAATATTATAGCTCCCTGTACTGTTTGCGCCCAGTGCTTGACTGCCAACTGCAGTATTTTCATTTCCAGTACTTGTAACAAATGCAGCATAACTACCAACCCCAACATTTTTGTTACCGGTTGTTAAACTTGACATCGAAACAGGGCCAACGGCAACATTATCATGCCCAATAGTATTATTATACATACTACCAAGTCCAATACCAACATTTGAATGTCCGGAAGTTGTTTTCGCTAGTGATTGGGAGCCAATTGCTATATTGAATTGAGAGGTTGTAGAACTTGAAAGCGAATTATATCCAATACCAATGTTATCATTGCCTGTGCCTACACTGGTTCCATTACTACCAACGCCTGCGTCTTGTGTAATATGGTTTTTGGTACCTACAAGTCGGAGATCTTGCTCGTTGCCTCTTGCTAAGCGTACCCATTTAGTCCCATCGTTAAAATAATACCCTGCCGTTACATCAGCAGTGTCGTGGGTGTTATACACTGTCATACCAACTTCGTGGGCCGTGAGTGGCGCGGCAAGGCTGGTGCTTTTTAAGGACACTCTTGGAAGGAGCAAACCTTTGTTATTACTTTCTAAATCCAATATGGAATTAGAGCTTGGCAAGCTTGAGCTACCGGTAACGGTACCGTCTTTGATTTTGGTTTGAGCTGTAATTTGTCCAGCTGACATTGCTACAAGGAATACTCCGAGTAGTATTTGTTTTTGTTTCATTGTATATTGATTTATTTTAATAAATACTTGGTAAATTGTAGTTTATTATAAATGCATTATTTAGTGTACTATTTTAAGCACATCGCCTGTGCGATACAGTGCCCCTACAGGTAGCCCAGCTGCTACTGCTGCTGCATTACCAGCATAGTCTGCACAGCCTTCTATGATAGCTGGGGTAAGGTCTGCCGCCTTCTTAACGATATGTAGTTCTGCACCAGGATTTTTTATACCAATGCCTACCTTTCCTCCAAAATAGTTCTTTGTAGTGTCACCTTCTGAATATATATTGTAGCTATTAGCTGTGCTTGCACCGGGAAATAAAAATGGTTTTATATACAACCCAATTGCTCTATTTATCGTTCCATTTGTGCCTGCATTAAATTTATCAACATAAATACCGTATAGATTATTAATATTATATGTGGCACTTCCTGTCATATTGATTAGTGAACGTAATCCTGATGCCCAGCCAGAAATATTGAGTGTACCCGATGCACCATCAGGTTCTACTTGTCCTGAAACTCCATCAATTGAACCAACATTAATTGTACCGTTGACAAGTTGTGGGCGCACAGCACTATGTACCCCCATAAGGCTTTGTGAAGCAAGAGTATTTCCTGAGTAAACTGATGGATATACATAACCGCTATAAGCACGCAAGGAACCCAAATTTACGTTGCCAGACAGGGCATTAGAACTAGCATACGCGTAATTGGCATAACTAAATCCTGAAGTTAGATTTCCCCCGATTGCATCTAACTTAATTTGGTTACGCAAACCGTGTAAATGTGTTCCAGATCCATTATCCTTTGTACCAGATAGGTTATAATTAAAATATGCTCCTGCGCCAGTCGTTTGTACTGTAGCAGAATCAATAACTTGAGAATATACCCCAAAAATACTATTTAACCCCGAACCAGCCGTTGCCTTATCAGTCAATGAGTTATATATTCCGTACATTCCACCTTCTTTATTAGTAATTCTAATACTATTGATACCGCTTAGCAAATTAGTTGAACCACCTGTGGTTGAATTTTCATAGATTTGAAGATTGGCAACCGGTGTTGTACCTGGATTGATACCTATGCCTACTTTGCCCATTTGATATATATTTTGCGTATTGCTATCGGCAAGGTTAGTTGTGCCCATTACTCTCCAAGGTTCTTTGTAATCTTGGTTTAGCTTTACCCACTTAGTACCATCATTATAATAATAACCCGGTGTAACATCGTGCGCAGTGGCAGTATTGTAAACCGTCATACCGGCAACATTTGCAGACAGTGGAGTCGCTAAAAGGGTACTATCTAAAGCCACACGCGGTAGTAAAAAGCCTTTGTTATTACTTTCTAACTCCAGTATGGCATTAGCGTTTGGTAGTGACGAGCTACCAGTAACGGTGCCGTCTTTGATTTTGGTTTGAGCATTTACGCGTTGCTGATGGCACACAAGCGCAATTATTACAAGAAGTGATGCGTTGAAAAATTTCATATCATATTAAGGGCTGAAAAATCAAGAATCAAAACATTTACTTCATGAAAACCTTTTAAAATTACCATCAAGTAACTTTAGATTAAAACTACTAAGGAAAGAGGCACGCATCGAAAGAGTAAAATTCATTCAGCATGATAGATTGTCAAAATCCATGCCAATAACAATTCCTTCACAAAAAAACAGAAAAACATCATTAACAAGCATAAGTTTAGTTTGTATTATTGAGCAGAATAACTAACCCTAAAGTAAAATTTCCCCCAAAGGCGTTTAATTGAATAATATTTCAAATGAACCTTTAACAAAACAGCAACAATCAAAAAAATACTTTTAATCACAAAGGAAAACATATCAAAATGCCGCTAACTATCACACATGCCGAATGGATGAAAGACACCCATTCATTGATCAAATCTCGTAGTGAAAGCCTTAAAAAGATTGACACTGCTATCCAAATGCGCAATGAACGAGATGCCCTAAAATACCTTACTGCATGGATCGATGAACAAAACAAAAAAGGACAAGATTGGCACCGCAGTGTACGCAACTCTAAGAATAAAATCGTTGAAAAGCTCGCACAGCAATTGGGCTATATGGCCACCATGCAAAAGCCGATGAGCCAAGCAGAAAAATTAGCGGACTCGGAAGCAAAGTCGCTCATCAGGAGCCAAATTCGGCGGGCATCTCAAGAGATGTTTACCGGACGGCGTGTTGTGTTGTCCAATATTTTTCTACAAGCCATTCATGACCGGAAAATGAAAGGCAACCAAAAATTGAAAGGCCAAGGCAAATTTGGTACCCTTAAAACCGTTGGTACTGATTTTGGGGGCATTGCTTCAGGAGCTAACAGTGTCCGTTCCATCGCCATGCAATTTCAGGATGGGATCGACAAAATCTTGAATGGCATACCTGCTCCCCAGCACAACGAACTCATTGAAATGGCGCTTGGCTCCGGTGCGGCGGATTTTGCCATGGACTGCGCTCCATTAATTGGCACGCTCACTTCCGGAGGAAAAACAGCATGGAACCTGATCCAGATGATCTTCTGCCAATTGGATGGAATGGAAATGGAAGAACGGCGGGGGGATGTTCGTCCTGGGGATGCCGGAGCCGCGCTCAATGCTATCATTCGGATTATTGATGAAGAAATTGTTCGCAATGGGAAGGAGGCTGCCATTCATGGCTCTGCCTTTGCAGCAAAAGCAGCATTGCTTTGCGCTATGGTGCCCGGTGATAGTGTTGTAGGGGCTACCGAAGGATTGCTTATGCTGATCCACAACCTGTATGAGTTAGCCAAGAAATACAAGCAAATGAATGCAGCCAATGATCAGATCACGGCTGGTCAAATTGATGTAAGCATCTTCAATACCTGCCCCATCCTCGGGTGCTACTATATCTGTGTGCAAGGCGACTTCACGATCATGAACTTTGACGTAGCCAATATGGGCAAAACTAACTGGACACAGGAGGTATTACGTTTGAAACATGCGCTGCAACCGGTCAAGAAAAAAGCGCAAGACTTTATCGCCAACTCACCGATAATCGTAGAAGGCATGGATAAAATGCAGGGTGTGTATCAGGAATCGATGTGGCATAAGATTTCCCAACCGTTCAAGAACAAATTCGGGAACCACACCTCAAAACCAGGCACAAGTATGAGTAGCGGACAAGGTACCTACCAATTGCCTGCTCTTGATAGCGGCCAATATAGCCAGAAGGAACTTGAATTCCTTGCCATGTTTGGGCCACTTTAACGAATTAGCTCGGATTAGTTTTACAAGCTTGTTTCACCCGGATTTTGCAGTAACCAATCTACTGTAAAATCTGGGTTTTAATTTGTATTGGATTTTATCGCCGATACCGAGCTATTTTGCGTACCATGTATCTTCTCAATGATATTCAACTACAGGGTTTGGCCACCCATTATGTCGGCAACACCGCCGCCGGAGATCAGCTCACGCTTTCGAAGTCGCTGGTAGCACTAGATTCGGAAGAATTGAAGCAAGCCTTACTTCATTTTTTCTTGCAGCCTTTTAAAGATTTGGCGTCCTACAAACTATGGCATCCAACGGATAACGCACTGAACGAAGTCTATCATTTTGTATCGGCAATTTTTGAGCAGCCGGAAACACTCCTTAGGGAATCGGCCAACCTTGCGCGGCATCTATCCGACATCACCACCCTGCCACAAATTAAAAGTGGCGAGCTGCATGTAGCCTATTTCAGTGGCATCCCATATCAGGGAAAAATGACAGAGGCGATCGGTATATGCAAGACCGAATCACGAAGTAACTATCTCCGCTTGGATGCATTGAAAAACGGGTATCAGTTCAGTCCGGAAGAGGGTATCAATCCTGAAAAGATGGACAAGGGTTGTCTGATTTTAAATGTTGAGAAAGAAGACGGGTATGTGCTGCATGTAGTGGATCGCACAGCAAAAGGAGGTGAGGCTCAATTCTGGAAAGACACTTTCTTAAAAGTTTGGGCGCTCAACGACGACTACCATGCCACGGAAAACTATCTCCGCATGTCCAAAGAGTTTATAGTAGCCCAAGTACCTGAGGAATATGAAGTGGAGCGGGTGCAGCAGATTGAAATGCTCAATAAGTCCGCGGAATATTTCAAAAAAAATGAGCAGTTTGAAAAGGCAAAATTTGAGGAAGAAGTTTTTACCGACCCCGAGTTGATTCAATCGTTTCGAAATTTTGAACAGCAGTATGCTCAAGAGCGGGACCTAGTACTGGACGATGAATTTGAGATTTCGGGGGCTGCAGTAAAAAAGAATGCACGGATGTTGAAGTCAGTTTTGAAGCTGGACAAGAATTTCCACGTGTACGTGCATGGTAATCGGGAGCTCATTGAGCGCGGTTTTGACCCCAAGACGGGGCTGCATTTTTACAAAATCTACTTTGAAGAAGAAAACTAGGTGAGGCTACTTGGGCAATTCAAATGCCAATTTGGTGTGAGTTGAAGGCACAAAAAAGCGGCAGCCTCCGTGGAGGCTGCCGCAACAAACTTTATATTCGCCAAGTGCTATTTATTGTTCATTGAATTTTTGGCTTCAATGCTCAAGGTAGCGTGTGGCACGGCTCTCAGCCGATTCTTATCAATCAATTTTCCGGTCACGCGGCAAATACCGTAGGTTTTATTTTCAATCCGAACCATAGCCTTCTCCAGATGGTTGATGAACTGAATTTGCCGACTAGCGAGCTGGCTCAATTGTTCCCGTTCCATAGCGCCACTACCATCTTCCATGTTCATGTAACGGTTGTCTGTATCTTCAGAACCGGCAGCATCCCGATGGGTAATTAGTCCTTGTTGGTAGGCCAATTCTTTACGAGCTGTGGCCAGACGGGTGGTAATTAACTCCCGGAATTCGGCTAATTCTTCGTCACTGTAGCGGAAGGTTGGGCTAGTGTCCGGCTCATCGGAATCTAGAATGGAGCGGGTAAACTCCGGTTGGTAAGAAATCATGGTCACACTATCATCAATTTCTTCTTTAGGCTTGGCCTCCAGCTTTCTGTGTGCAATGATAACGGTAGCTTTCTTTTCTTCACCTCTACCCGGCAAAACCGTAGGCATTGGAGCCGGCTTAGGTTGCGCCTTTGGTGCAGCAGTAGCCAGCTTAGCCTGAACGCGTAGAATCGCGGACGCGGTACGCTTTTCAGCAGCGCGTTGTTCTGCTTTTGTTATCTTTTTAACCTTTACTGGCGCTTCTTTAGGTGCTTTTGCTGGCTTCTCAGCCTTAGCTACCACTTTTACGGGCTTTGGCTTGGCTACCACCTTCTCCTTTTTTACTACAACCGGTTTGGCGGTTTTGGCAGGAGCCGTTGCTTTGACCGACTTAGCAGCAACAGTAGCCTTCTTAGCAGCAACAACTTTTTTTGGTGCAGGAGCAGCCTTTTTAGCAATTGGTGCTTTTGCTACGATTTCTTTCTTAGCCGGCTTGGCGACAGGAACTACTTTCTTAGCTGGAGCCGCCTTCTTAGCTGGAGCCGCCTTCTTAGCTGGAGCCGCTTTTTTGGCGGGCACTGCCTTTGCTGCTGCTGCTTTCTTGGCCGGCGCTGCTTTTTCGACAACTACTTTTTTGGCTGGTGCTGCCTTTTTCGTAACGATAGCTTTCTTTGCTGCCGCGGCTTTGGGGGCAGGTGCTTTAGCTTTAGCGGGAGCTGCCTTAGCCGGTGCTGCTTTCTTCGCAACAGGTTTTTTGCTAGCTACCGCTTTCGCTGGTGCTGCAGCTTTAACCACTTTTTTTGCTACGGGTGCAGCAGCTTTTTTAGAAACTGCGGCCTTAGCAGCGGGCTTTTTAGTTGTTGCCATTACCTAATTAATTTTTAATATTAAAACCTTTAAATTCACATCATTCAGTTCTATTGAATGTTGCGAATTCGTACCATCAAAAGATATAATATCTTCTGCTAAAATTTCGGCGCAAATATAGGCTTTATGATTGGTTATAGCAAGCCACAGCGCTTCGTTATCCTCAACTTTCACACATATCCGATCCGTAAGTTCAAAACCTTCGTCTTTTCTAAGTTTTTGGATTCTATTGATAAACTCCCTTGCCAAGCCTTCCTGTTCCAATTCCGGGGTGATGCTCAAATCTAGTGCTACGGTAAGCGTATCTTTATTAGCAACCGCCCATCCGGGAATATCTTCGGCAATAATATCTACTTCATTCCGTTGCACTTCAAGAATACTGTCTTCGAATGTCAGGCGCAGGAGCCCTTCTTGCTCCAGTTGTCCTATTTGCTCTTGTGAAATATCCTGAATCAATGCAGCCGCAGCTTTCATTTTTCCACCTAAGCGCGCACCCAAAAGTTTGAAATTTGGTTTTACTCGTTTATGGATTACGCTGTTGGACTCTGCCAAATATTCCAGTTGCTTCACATTCACCTCATTCTTAATCAAACTTTCAATTAAGCTAAATTGGGCTTGCTGTGTCGCATTTGCTACCGGAATCATCACCCGTTGCAGGGGTTGCCGGACCTTGATATTTGCCTTTTTCCGGATGGACAGAATAAGAGAGGATACCTCTTGCGCCAATTTCATTCTGCTTTCCAGGGCTTCATCCACATATTCTGTTTGGGCGACCGGGTAATCGGCAAGGTGAATAGATTCCGCTTCGATTCTATTGGTACTATTATTTAAATTGGAGAACAACCAATCCGCAAAGAAGGGGGATATAGGTGCGATCAGCAGTGCAAGGGTTTCCAAACATTCGTAAAGCGTCTGATAGGCTGCGATTTTGTCTGTCTCGTATTCCCCTTTCCAGAACCGGCGGCGATTGAGCCGAACATACCAGTTACTCAATTGTTCATCTACAAAATACTCAATTGCCCGTCCGGCTTGGGTCGGCTCAAAATCATCCATAGCTAGGGTACAATCCTTCACCAATGTATGTAACACGGAGATGATCCAACGGTCTGTTTCAGGGCGTTCGGCGAGTGGGATGTAAGCCTCTTTGAATCGGAAGCCATCCACATTAGCATAAAGTGCGAAAAACTGGTAGGTGTTGTAAATAGTTCCGAAGAATTTTCGCTGCACTTCCGCAATGCCTTCGATATCAAACTTTAGACTATCCCATGGGGATGCATTGGTGATGAGATACCAGCGAGTAGCATCGGCACTATACTGATCTATGGTTTTGAACGGATCGATAACATTGCCTACCCGCTTACTCATTTTTTGCCCATTTTTATCTAAGACCAAGCCATTGGAAACAACAGTCTTGTAGGCTACCGAATCAAAAAGCAAGACGGACAAGGCATGCAGGGTATAAAACCAACCCCGAGTCTGGTCCACGCCTTCGGCAATAAAATCGGCGGGGAAAGCTTTGGCCTGCATCATGGCGCCACCCGGAATAGGAAGGGATAAATGACCGGGGAATGCAGAGTCCGGCATGTAGGAAGGTACCGGCGTTGGGATAATGGCATCAACATTTTCAAAAGGGAAATGTTGTTGGGCGTAAGGCATGGCACCGCTATCAAACCATACATCAATAAGATCCGGCTCCCGGTGCATGGGCTGCCCAGCTTTGGTTGCCAAAACAATTTGATCTACCCAGGGTTTATGTAGGTCTATGCCCGATCCTTGTGCGCTAAACGAATCGCGCATTTGATCCCCGTCGCTCAGTACTGAGGGATGAATAAACTGATTTGTGCCAAGGATTTTATTGGCATGTTTGATTTCTTCTTCCAATTCGGCTACGCTACCGATGCACTTCATTTCCGTGCCATCTTCACTCACCCAGATGGGCAGGGGTGTACCCCAATAGCGGCTCCGGCTAAGGTTCCAATCCACCATATTCTCCAACCAATTGCCGAAGCGGCCTTCGCCGGTAGATTTTGGTTTCCAGTTGATGGTTTTGTTGAGTTCCACCATTCGTTCTTTGGCGGCTGTAGTCCGGATGAACCAAGCGTCGAGCGGATAATAGATAATTGGCTTGTCGGTGCGCCAACAGTGTGGATAGTTATGTTCGTACTTCTCAACCTTAAAGGCTTGGCCGTTGGCTTTGAGGAATAGCGCAATGTCCAGGTCGGTATCTTTCCAATCGGAATCGGAACGATAGTTTTTCACATATCGGCCACTGAGATAGAGGTCGAGTTTAGGATTATCCGTTCCATCTACGAATTTCCCTTCCTTATCGACTAAGGTGAACATCCCTAGATTGTTCTTTTTACCCACTCGGAAGTCATCAGCGCCAAAAGCAGGGGCTGTGTGTACGATACCAGTACCATCCTCGGTGGTAACAAAATCGCCAAGGATTACTCGGAAGGGGTCGCCTCCGGAAAGTGCTGCTTCGTTGGCACTAAAAGGTAATAATTGCTCGTAGCGAATCCCTTCTAATTCTTTTCCGAGGAAGCTTGCCCGAATATACCAGGGCAAAATTTTCTTAGTGCTTGTGCTGCCTGACGCTGCTGTTGGCGCGTCTTCGGAGGTACGGGTGATGGTGGAACCACGGCCTTCATGGTTGATTTCAGTTACTTCCGTACCGGCTATTGCTGCTGCAAATGCGGCGGGACTTTCATGTGCTGCATCTGCTTTGAAGTATTTGGCCAAAAGCGCTTTTGCAAGAATAACGGAACAAGGCTTCTGTGTATAGGGATTCAAGGTATCCACCAATACGTACTCAATATTGGCGCCAACGGTAAGGCCGCAGTTGCTTGGCAAGGTCCAGGGGGTTGTGGTCCAGGCGAGGAAGTAGGTCTCTGTATTGCTACCGTTGCTGCCCAATTGTGTGAAAATTGGATCCCCTGTGGCGACTTGAAACATGGCCACTACTGTGGTGTCCTTAACATCTTTGTAGGTGCCGGGCTGATTGAGCTCATGGGAGCTGAGGCCGGTACCTGCTGCCGGGGAATAGGGCTGAATGCTGACGCTTTTGTAGAGTAGGTCTTTTTTGAACAGTTCTTTCAGGCACCACCAGAGGGTTTCGATATACTTAGTTTCGTAGGTGATGTAGGGCTTGCTCATGTCCACCCAATAGCCCATTTTTTCGGTAATGCTCTCCCACTCGCCGGTGTAGCGCATCACAGCTTCGCGGCATTTTTTGTTATAGTCTTCAATGGAGATGCTCTTTCCGATATCTTCTTTTGTGATGCCGAGTTCCTTTTCTACACCCAACTCTACGGGTAAACCATGAGTATCCCACCCGGCCTTCCTTGGCACTTGAAAGCCCTGCATGGTTTTGTAGCGGCACACAAGGTCTTTCAAGGTTCTTGAGATCACATGGTGAATGCCGGGCATGCCGTTGGCGGATGGTGGCCCTTCGTAAAATACGAATGGCAAAGCGCCTGCTCTATTGTCTATACTTTTTCTAAACGTGCTATCTGCCTTCCATTTTGCCAGGAGCTCCTGTTCAATCTTCGGCATATTCAAGCCACTAAACTCGGGGTATTGCGTATCTGAAGCCATAAAGGGCGCAAAGATAGGTTTGTCTTGCTTTAGCCCCGATTTTGATAAGTTGGCCTGTGGGAATGGGTCGGATTGGCCTAGCGATAGTAGTGGAAATCATTTTGTACGCGCTTGTTGACAAGGTTGAAGTTTGAGTTTAGGACGGTGCGCGTACAAAATATTGTAACGGATAGCGCGCCGCTTGCCTGCTTAGCCAGCGCGGTGGGCAAGCGGAGGCCCCAAAAAAATTGATGAACTGAATGCATTTGACGATTTGCTAACATGCTGCCATCCGAATTTTGGTTGAACATGATGTTTCGAATTTGCTGTTTGCTTTTTTTGCTTCCGTTAGCGTTGCCAGTACAGGGGCAGCAATTTCATGGGAAGGTGTATGATGAGGATCGGAATATCCCGCTGGCGTCTGTGCTGGTCACCAACCTACATTCCAATGCGATGTGGGTGAGCGACAAGGATGGAAACATTGCATTTACTGCGTTGCCGGGCGAGCTTTTGCGCTTTCATTTGCCGG
Source organism: Bacteroidota bacterium (assembly GCA_018267675.1). Lineage (GTDB taxonomy): Bacteria > Bacteroidota > Bacteroidia > Chitinophagales > Chitinophagaceae > UBA1952. The sequence goes on along the minus strand of JAFDYA010000111.1, from coordinate 4,725 downwards.
GCTATCATGATTACGACCTTAGGATTTTCAGTGACAAAGACTTGATCAAAGTGGGCATGGTGCGGGCGCCAATAGAGTTGGCGGAAGTAGAGGTGCTTTCTCCAATGGCGCGCTACCGGCGGGATTCGACGTTTAATCGGCAGTTTTTCCATAAAGAACTGGGTTATGCCGGGCGGCAAACTAAGATGAACTATTCGGGAGGTATCGGTATTGATGGACCATTTTCTGCATTGGCGCTCTGGGCTAGTGGTAAGAAGAAGTACTATAAGAATTTCCAGAAGGAACTAGTGGCTTTGGAAGACATGCGCTACGCCTCCATCCGCTATACGCCGGAGCTGGTGAAAGCCCAAACTGGCTTGGATGACAGTGGGGCAAATGCCTTTATTCGTGCGCACCCAATACCGAATGATTTTGTCCGTTATGCTTCGGAACTGGAGCTAAAAATGTGGGTACGCAATGAGTACCGAGCGGCGGGGAAGAAGGAGTGAGTGGTGTAGAATGTATAGCGTCTCTACAATTTGTTCGGGAGCTTTTCCAAAATAAATACTTGTTCCGTCCATTAAACCAATTCAACAATTTGTAGTTATTGAATGTGGTGAATGCAAATTATGGGCGTATGGTCAGGCCGGGTAAAACAACTTGGTTGTTATTGTTGTGTTGTTTGCTCGAACTTGGAAGCCGAGCGCAGGATTTGCCTGAACGCTGTGCCAGTAAAGATGTACGGGACTTTCTTCAGTTCCGGAAGGGTTCTAAAGAGGGTAAACGCCAACACGATGTAAAAAAGAATCTAATCGCAGTAATGCCGGCTGCGGGTTATTCACTTCAGACCCGATTTGCTGTGCTCGCATCGGCGAATGCCCTATACCATGTGGATAGTGAAAGCAAACTAAGTTTGGTCAATAGCAATATCACCTACACCCAAAACCAGCAAGTGATCTTCCCGATACTCAGTGACATCTGGCTACAGCACAACCAATACCACATCAACACAGACTGGCGTTTTCTAAAATTCCCATCGGAGACTTTTGGCTTGGGTATCCACTCAGACATTAATCAGGGTTATACGCTTGACTATTCTGCTATCCGGCTACACCAATCGTTGATGCGAAGAGTATTCGGGGCATGCTACGTGGGTGTGGGTTGGGATGTGGACTACTTTTGGGATGTACAAGAAATAGACACGCCGAGTAAAAATTCTTTTGGTTCTTTTACAAGATACGGAGGCGCCGGTACGGAATTCTCTCTGGGGCCGGTTCTTGCTAGCGTTTGGGACAATCGAGACAATCCAGTAGATCCGCGGAAAGGAAGCTTGCTAAAAATTGACCTTCATTTCCATCCGCTATTTTTAGGCAACAGTGCCAACTGGACCGCTCTGGTGCTTGATCTCAGGCACTATATCCGTTTTCCGTCTTACTCAAAAAACGTACTGGCAATTTGGAATTATGACTGGCTAACTCTTGGTGCAAAAGTGCCATATCTTTTGCTCCCCACTACCGGCGGCGACCCCAATAGTAATACTGGTAGAGGCTATATTCCGGGCAGATTTAGGGGGCGTAATTTCTATTATTTGGAAAGTGAATATCGTGCAAGCCTTACTCGGAATGGGCTCCTGGGTTTGGTGGTTTTTGGAAATCTAGAAACGGTCACACAAAATGTAAACAGTCCAATGAAAATTTTGGAACCTGGCTATGGTGCTGGTCTTCGGATAAAGCTCAACAAAAGTTCACGAACTAATCTGGCAATCGATTATGGCTTTGGAGCCGAAGGTTCCCAGGGTTTGTTTGTCAATCTAGGGGAAGTCTTCTAGCGATCGTCCACAACAAAGTTTGTAATAAATAATACGCATTCCCAAGTATCATCACCATCCGGCTTTCATCAAAGTATCCGCGATGATGCGAGAATACATTCTGGCGCCGCTATCGTTAAGATGTACATCATCATTGAATAGTTGGGGTTGTCCGAGAAAACGCTTGTCGGCAGTAAAATCCATAAAATGGGCGCCATGTCTTTCGGTGATTGCTTTTAGCTTTTCGTAGCTCTCATTTCCGCTAGTGCTATGAGGAAAATAAAATGGGGAGCAAACGACAAACACTTTGATTCCTTTCCGGGAAATTGCGTCCAACAAGTCGGCCAATCTCGCTTCCAGCGCGGCATCCGGGATTGTTGACTTATCAAAGGATTCCCAAATAGACTTTTTGTATACTTGCGTATCAATAGTTTTGAACAGGGGTTCGTAGCCGCGGTCGGTATGATGGCCAAAGGAGGTATAGGTGTTCTGAAAGATGCCACCAATGAGGGAGTTGTAGGGGTAAATCTTGGAGATAGCCGCTTTGTATATTTGGTCTTTGCCCACTAAGGCCACTGTTGGCCAAAGAGCGGGGAATCGGGGTGCAAAGGGCAATAAAACTGCTGAGATATGTTGCTCACTCAATGCCTTACCCCGTGCGGCCAACTCGATGGGGAGCAATTCCAAAATTATGTACTTGGGAGTATAGCGTTGGAGTACAATGGGTACTACCGCCGCTGCATAGCTCAAGCCCATCTCATCCCGTCCGCAGTTGTAAACAGATAGGTTCATCAGCTGTGCTAATAAGCGGGAATCATAATGATGCGATGCGCGAGAGGAGCCGAAGATCAACAAGTCTTCCTGCGTACTATCTAAGGTATAAAGACTCACAGGATCGTCGCCATGATTTTGCTTAAAGAAGCTCTGCTCTAGACCCGCACCAATCAAGCGATCCAAGGCAAAAAGAATGGCAAATAGCAGGAGAGCGCGACGAAAGAGGTGGCGGATAGGATGGCGCATTTCTTTAGAATTGAAAGTAAATGAATTGACCACCATTAAACACACCAATCAACATCATGACCAAAAGCAATAAGACATAACCCGCCATCCGAACAGCAGGCTTAGGACTCCAAATAAGGCTCCATTTGTTGGCAAAGAATTCTTCGTTGACTTCGGCAATGAAGAGGAACACTATGAGTAAAATACTATAAGCAAATCCGGCAGCATACCCTACAAAAAGGCCGCCGGGAGCCGCCGTCAGGATATTTCCCATGATCATAAACGCATCCTGCACGGTAGCTGCTCTAAAGAATACCCAGGCAATACAAACCAAACAAAAAGTGAGGAGGTACCGAAATAGTAGGCCTAAGTTTCTTGCTGCCTTTCGGGGCTTTGGAAGTTGCTCGCCGATACCATCTTCCTGTACTGCTTTTTTGTTTTTGAGTACATACCTATCCAGCAACAGTTCTATGGTCTGATACAAGCCATGAAGCGCGCCCCAAATCACAAAGGTCCAATTGGCGCCATGCCATAGTCCACTCACCATAAAGACGATCAACAGATTCCGAAAATGCCGAGATACTTTGACCCTGCTGCCGCCAATGGGAATGTAGAGGTAATCTCGAAACCAAGTGGAGAGGGAAATATGCCATCGCCCCCAGAAATCTTTTATGGACCTAGCGAGATAAGGCCGGCGGAAGTTCTCCATTAAATCAATACCCAATACCCGAGCACAGCCAATAGCAATTGAGGAATATCCTGAAAAATCACAATAGATTTGAATGGCAAAAAACAGGGTTGCTACAGCGCATGTGATACCGCTATGGTGGGCTGCATTGTTATAAACCGCATCCACGTAAATGGAAAGGCGATCCGCAATCACTACTTTTTTAAACAAGCCCCAAAGCATCAATCGGAGGCCGGATACGATGCGATCGTAATCAAAATCAATCTTTTTATAAAACTGATGGAGGATGTTTTGCGGTCGTTCAATAGGACCGGCCACGAGCTGCGGGTAGAACATCACATACAAGGCATAAATACCAAAATGGCGTTCTGCTTTTTGATGCCCACGATATACTTCTATGGTATAGCTCATGGCTTGGAAGGTGTGGAACGACAAGCCGATGGGCAGGATAATGCTTAGATCGGGGATTGGATTGTTTTTCCCTGCCAAATTCAAAAATTCGGTCAGTGTATCATTTAGAAAGTTGTAGTATTTAAAAAAGCAAAGGAAGCCAATATTCACCACGAGACTGGCCACCAGCAAGGCTTTTCGTTGTTCCCTATGGGTTTCAATTAAGCGACCGGCCCAATAATCCACCAAGATGGTGAAGCCAAGAATCAGGATATAAATTGGCACAAATACTGCGTAGAAATAGCAGGAAACCGTCAGCAACAATGCCCAGCGATACTTATGCGGCAGCAGGAAATAGGCTACCGTAGTCAGCAGGAAAAAGAATACGAATTGAAAGGAATTAAAAAGCAGAGTACGCGGTGTTTGGCAGCGAAGATAACATGCGGGACAAAACTAAAACCTAGGTCAATTCTTCTTGTGGTTGCCTACTCTTTTGATCCAAAACAATCAGCAACGCAATGCAGAGATAGAACATGATACCCACTTTGTGCGTCTCAATCAACTCGGAGAAAAAATTATTGATAAACCCCGCGGCAAACATCATGGCGACACCGAGTGTAACATGCTTATAGAATCGATCTTTAAACCGATGATAAGTACGCTCGGCAATAACAAAGAAGACAACGAGTAAGCTTGCATAGAGTAGCATGGCCGGCCAGCCCTGCTCAACCAGCATAAACAAGAAATAATTGTGCGTCGTACTGTGCTCCGGATTATAACTCACATAGGTTTGGAAAGAGGTAACGGTATAGGGTTTGTAAAAGAAGTAAAAAGAATTGGGGCCAAATCCGGTGAGTGGTTC
>JAFDYA010000110.1 GCA_018267675.1 Bacteroidota bacterium | reverse complement strand
TCTCTTATAGCAACGATAGTCTGCGGCGTCATCATGATGGCTGTAGCTGCATTTTTACAAGAAAAGAAAGGCGTGGCCACTTTGGCGGCATTATTACTTCTGGTGCTTACCGGTATCAATGCCTACGAAGCTGTGACGGTCGGTGGTGGAAAAAGTATTTTTGACGGTGCTTTGAATGCCGACAAGATGTCGACTTGGTTTAGTACACTTATGACGGGTTGCACCTTACTTTATGTGGTGCTGAGCGGTCGGGATATCATGAAAGTTGGGGCCTACGTTCCGGAATATTTTGCTCTAATTTTCTTCACGCTGGCCGGCTTGTATCTGTTGAGCGGATATAATACACTGCTCTTGTTGTTCCTTGGCATTGAAATCCTTTCCATCCCTCAGTACATTCTTGCAGGTGCAGATAAGCGAAATTTAAAAAGTTCCGAGGCGTCTTTGAAGTATTTTTTAATGGGCTCGTTTTCTACTGGCATCTTGCTGATGGGGATAGCCTTGTTGTATGGAGCCTCCGGTACGTTCGATATTCATGGTTTAGTCTTTACCCAGGGGGAGGGGTTTTCTCCCCTCGCGCTTGGTGGTATTATTTTGGTGTTGGTCGCTTTTGGTTTTAAGGTTTCTGCTGCGCCAATGCACTTATGGACACCGGATGTGTATGATGGTGCACCAACGCCCTTCACAGCTTATATGGCCACTATCATGAAGGTAGCGGTGTTTTATGCCTTCTTACGCCTATTCCATGGTTCTTTTGGGGCAGTTAGTGATGCTTGGATGACAGTCTTGTCGATCGTTACTGTACTCACCTTATTGGTGGGCAATTTTACTGCGGTGTTTCAGCAAAGTGTCAAAAGGATGCTCGCGTATTCTTCCATTGCTCAAGCAGGCTTCATGTTGTTTGCCATTTTGAGCTTGAATGCGATTGGGATGCAAAGTCTCATCATTTATGCAGTCGCTTATAGTCTTGCTACAATCGGCTTGTTTGCGTTTCTATCCAAGCTGAAAGACTATACCTATGATGGGTTTAATGGATTGGCAAAAAGCAATCCTACAATGGCGTTTGCAATTGCAATCTTCACGTTTTCCCTGGCAGGTATCCCGCTTACCGGTGGCTTTATGGCAAAATACTATGTGCTTAGTGCGTTGATCACACAGGGTAGTGCGCTTTGGTTGGTTATTTTCGCATTGCTCATGGCTGCCATTAGCGTGTATTATTATTTCCGGATTGTTTGGGCGATGTATTTTAAAACAGGTACGCCGGTGTTGGCTCAGCCTATAACAGCTACAGACAATTTCATGTATAGCTTCGTGGCGGCTTTGGTTATCTTACTTGGTGTGGCACCGCAATTGGTATTGGCTTTCGTAAGTTAGATTTTTTCTCAGTTTTTTTTCGGAAGATTTCGGGTTGGAATCTTGGCAAAGTTTTGCTTAGGATAGAGGTTTTTTCGCGTTGCTTCTAGTTCGCCCAAGCGATTGTAACGGAAATCTCCCCCCACATCAACGAGTGAGGGGGCAGGCCTCGACGAAAGTGAGGGGACAGGCCCCCTCGACAAGCGATGGGACAGGCTTTGTGGCCCGTCAGGGCGTAAAGATTGTAGTGAAAAGCGCTGTGGCTTTGCCTTGCGCCCCAAAAAATCCGAATGATTTTGTTGTTTTTAATTTCCTTTGTTTTTCTTGTTTTTGGAGCAAAAAAAAGCCTGCGCAGGGCACAGGCTTCGGAATATTTTATTGGTATAAAGTTTAGTGAGCAAATTCGCTTAGGAACTTGATCCGGAGCATCTGCAATTGTTCAATGCTCACGTCCCGATCTTTGAACTCCTGATAGGCATCGTTGAGGTTGCCGTCTTGGCTTTCTCTGAAGTAGTCGAAGATGTCTTCCATTTCGTCTTCATCCATTTCTCCTTCCAGGCAGTAGTCCAGATTGAGCCGTGTGCCACTGGAGACGATGGTTTCCATTTCGGAAAGAAGCTCAGTGAGGTTAAGTCCTTTGTTTTTTGCGATGGTCTCCAGGGGGATTTTTTTGTCAATATTTTGAATGATGAACACCTTCATGCCGCTCTTATTCACCACACTTTTCATGACGAAGTCGTCAGGCTTTTCAATGTCGTTTTCTTCTACATATCTGGCGATAAGATCAATGAATTTCCGTCCGAATTTTAAGGCTTTACCCTTACTCACGCCGGCGATCCGTTCCAACTCTTCCATGGTAGTAGGATAGGTGGTGGCCATTTCCTCCAGCGAATTTTCTTGGAAGATGACAAAGGGTGGAAGGTTTTTCTCCTGGCCTACTTTTCTCCGGATATCCTTGAGCATTTCCAGAAGCACTTCATCAGTAGCAGCAGTGGCGCCGCTAGCAGCCTGGGCTTCGTCTTCTGCGGCTTGTACTTCTTCGTACTTGTGATTGAGCGAAACCTTAATAGCAAAGGGCTTTTTCAGGAATTTGCGCCCGGCATCGGTTATCTTAAGAAGCCCGTATTCTTCAATGTCTTTGCGGATGAAGCCTTCAAGCATCATCTGCCGAATGAGGGACTGCCAGAAGTTGGCATCCATTTGCATCACCAATCCTGAGCCAAATACCTTGAGCTTGTCATGGCCGAAGGTGGCTAATTGTGGGTTCGTGCTACCGAGCACGACATCTACTACGTAGTTGATGCCGAAGCGTTCTTCCAAGGCATTGACGGTGTCCAGGATGATTTTGACACTATCCTTGACGTCAATTTTTTCTTTTGGATGAAGGCAGTTATCACAATTGCCACAATTGTCTTGGTCGAGATGTTCGCCAAAATAGTGCAATAAGAGCTTGCGCCGGCAAACGCTACTTTCGGTGTAGGCAACAGTTTCGGAGATAAGTTGTGCTCCCATTTCGCGTTCGGACAGAGTCTTGTCGCGCATGAGATGTTCTAGTTTTTGGACATCTGCGTGTGCATAATAAAGGAGGCATTTACCTTCAAGTCCGTCACGGCCTGCCCGACCGGTTTCTTGATAATAATTCTCAAGCGACTTGGGTATGTTATAGTGCATCACAAAGCGGACATCCGGCTTGTCGATACCCATCCCAAATGCGATAGTGGCGACAATTACATCTACTTTTTCATTGAGGAATTGGTCTTGTCGTCCGGCACGTGTTGCGGCATCCAAACCGGCATGGTAGGCTACAGCCTTAACACCGTTGGCCACTAAAGTACTAGCAAGTTCTTCGGTAGTTTTTCTATTCAGTGTATAGATGATACCGCTTTTGCCTTTCATGCCCTGGATGAAGCGTACCATGTGTCGGAGCACTTGATCTTTGCTACCTTTTGGTACAATCTCATAGTAAAGATTAGCTCTGTTAAACGAGTCGATGAATATAGATGGGTCGCGGAGCTCAAGGTTTTTAACGATGTCATCCTGCACTTTGGGGGTAGCAGTAGCTGTGAGCGCAATGATCGGCAAGTTGGGGTTGATGAGTTCAATCATTGCCCGAAGCTTGCGGTATTCCGGACGGAAGTCGTGCCCCCATTCTGATATACAGTGTGCTTCGTCCACCGCGATGAACGAAATCTTGATGTCGGAGAAGAAATCAATATTCTCTTGTTTGGTGAGCGTTTCCGGAGCTACATAGAGTAATTTGGTTTTCCCACTCAACAAATCTGCTTTTACTGCTCTTTGTTGCACCTTGCTTAGGGTAGAGTTGAGGAAGTGGGCTACGTTTTCTCGCTCGCTGTAAGAACGAACTAAGTCCACTTGGTTTTTCATTAGGGCAATGAGCGGGGATACGACGATTGCGACACCATCGCTCATGATTGCGGGTAGTTGATAGCAAAGCGATTTGCCACCGCCGGTGGGCATGATGACAAAAGTGTCTTTACCGGATAATATATTTTGAATAATCGCTTCCTGCTTGCCTTTAAAGGCATCAAATCCAAAATTTTCTTGAAGTGCTTTGGTGAGGGGAGAAACTTTCTTCGGAGCTTTTTTTACTGCTTCCATATAGCCTGTGTGAAGTGGTGATCGGTGTGTGTTGCATCCGCCCACTTTGATAATTTTTTAAAAAGTTTGCGAATTTACGACCTACAATGTAATAAAAAATCGCCAATTTTCAAGAACTGGCAGAAAGATTTTCACAAGACTTCTAGAAGAAATGTTGCGCCGGTGCTAGGGGCTGTTTTATCAGGTTGAGTAGGCGATCAATTGCCGTTTCATCTTGATAATGAAAGCGGGATGTATCGATTAGTATTACGGGAATTTGTAGTGTTTTTAAGTAATTTTCATACATTCTGCTCACCCGTTCTAGGTATTCATCTTTAATATCTTGTTCGTAGGACCGACCACGCTGCTGAATATGCCTTTGCAATACAGGAATCGGAGCATGCAAATAAAGCAATACGTCCGGTGCACGAAGATTCAAATCCATGACTCGGTAGATTTGAGAAAAAAGCTCATATTCTGCCTCGTCTAAATTTATTTTTGCAAACAACCTACTCTTTACAAATAGATAGTCGGCTAGGGTAGTTTGTTGAAACAATTCAGGCAGGACAGATAAATCCAGGAGCTGTTTATACCGGTCGGCAAGAAAAGAAAGTTCAAGAGGAAAAGCATATCGCTCCGGGTCTTGATAGAATTTTGGAAGAAAAGTATTATCGGCAAATTCTTCCAAGATAAGCCGTCCGCCGAGTCGTTCTGCTAATAGCTTGGCTAAAGTGGTCTTTCCCGATCCGATATTTCCTTCAATGGCGATATAACGATTCATTTTTTCAAACCAGATTTTGCAGTAGGATTTTTAGAACAATGCATGACAATAGAGAGACCTCGGGTATGTGATAAAAACATGCAAAAAATATTGTTTTTTAGCTTTGAAGATTAAAGGAGTTGAAACGCATTGCTGCAAATAGCCAAAAGCAAAATCCGGGTGATCAATTCAATGCTGCTCCAATAGCCTGCAAAGATTAAACCCAAATTTTGGAGTAGAAATTTGCGGGAAGCGAAATAATGCAAAATAGCTGGGAAAAGGCGATAAAAGCTTTATTTGCTTTGGTTATTGAGTGGTTGCAGCAGATATGAAATGGTATTTCATGGTAGCTAAAAATAGATTGTTGCAACTGGCTTGTAGCTAGGATTAATTCAATAGGGGATACTAGTGTGTCTTGATTGTCCCATCAGCAAGATGAAGTGCGGGCGGGTATTATGAAAAAATAGAATTAAGTTGTTTTTTTATACTCAAATTATGAGCAATAAAATTTTCAACATCCATGAGTGTTCAAAATAATATTCGTAATGCTGACGAAAGCCAGAATACGGAGCAACCTAAGAAGCCCATTTTATATCCTGTGCGCCCGGATGATCCGGTTTTTTTGTCCGTCTTTTTTGGGGAAGCGGGAGTAGCCGTCACCTCTGATATTTATTTTAAGAGAAGGTATTTGCTTCGGGATTTTCATAAGGACATTGTTCGTTTGGAACTGGGAAAAGGGGCTGCTATTCTCGGCGAGCGCCTGAGGTTATTTTCCGTCTTGTCCCAAACGGAACTTATGGGGGCCGCAAAATTTCTTCGCCTTGAAATCAAAGTGGAAGGTGGTGTAAAAACGATTCAGGAAACTTTTGAAAAAAGCATTGGACACCCCGGCGATAGCTATCAAGAGGATGTTCCCATTCTATTCATTCGAGCTAGTCAATCCCCCGTTGAAGAATGAAAAAGATTATTATCATTTGCTCCTTGGTTTGCTTGTGGAGCCGAGTAGTAGCCCAAGATGAAGAGCCAACCGTAAATTTAGATTTATTGCGTGCGGCATCAGCTCCGGCCTATAGCCTAATCGGCATTGCACCTACTGTAATCGACCGGCCAACAGATCTGAATGATCTTCGGGCATCTTTGCAGAACGCTACCGGTAACTACACTCAATTGCCAAGCAATTTTGCACTGGAATTCGCTCCTGCCAACATTTTCCACTGGGGTAGTCAGACACTGGAAGATTTTGACACAACAGATATTCGGGCTGTTATTCCGCAAAGCCTAAGTGTGTCTGTAGCCTTTAGGCAACTTGAAAAAGAGGAACGCTTCAGTTGGGATAGTCTTGGGCGCACACGGGCCGGCATTGGTTTTAAATGCTCCATAATTCGACCAAAGTTTTCCGGGCGTACGCGCCAATTTGTTCAGAATATTTATGCAGCCCAGCGGGCACTACTTGACGCTAAAGAAGATGCTATTGAGCATGATCATCAGATTGTGATCTTAGATGCGCTTGTCAAAGCGAATGAACTGGATGAATCTATTTCAGAGTTGGTTCGGGAACGGCGGAGAGATTCGCTGAATGCTGAAATACAGCAGCGAGAAACTGAAGTTATTGATACAGCAAGCTACCAAATTCAACTTACCAAGCTGACTAAAGCTGCAGCTGGTTTTAAGGTGGAGCGAAAAGGGTTTTTCTTAGACTTTGCAGGCGGTGTAGCACTTGATTTTCCTGCCAATCGTCTTCAAGGTACACAGTTGAGTAGTGTTGGATGTTGGCTTACAGGAGGCGTGGACGCTGCTTCATCCGGTGCTTCCTACTTGGGCATTGTGCGGTATCTATATCATCCACTAGAAGCTTGGACGGATAGTGCTACCGGCTATTTTGGTAATTATTCTACGCTTGATGTTGGTGGTCGGTGTTTACTTACAAAAATGGATGGCCATTTTGAGTTGGGCTTGGAGGGCGTTTATCGAATGAAAATAGGGGAACATTTTACTGAGGATACTTGGCGCTATACCTTCAATGCTGCCTACGATATTGGTAAAAACAGGCGGTTTACATTAGCCTTGGGGAAGGATTTTGATGCTGTCACAAATAAAGGAGGCAACCTAATCGTTTTGATTAATTTGATAGCTGGCTTTGGTGGTGGCAAAGCGCTTTAGCTTGGAAATCTTTAGATAATAGGCGACACTATTTTTTGGTAAAAAAAATGAGGTACGGCTAACTGGGAAGTTTAGCTAATCTTTACCCTTAGGTTAGCAAGTCAAGGACTAGCTTTGCAAGTTCATTGCGGTTTAGGGTATGAGCTTCATTCAGACTTAATCATCCCGCAGGTGTAAAATTATATTCCAGGAATCATGAAAAAGTTTAGCTCTGTACTGCTCCTCTTGCTGGCAATTTTAGTAAATAGTTGCACTATTGGTCAATCTCAGTCCAGTGGCACCAATCTGAGTGCAAAGGACTTTGAGGCAAAAATTAAAGAGTTGCCGCAGGCTTCGATTCTTGACGTTCGGACCCCTGAAGAGTTTGCAAAAGGTCATTTGGCCAATGCCCTTAATTATGATTGGAATGGAAGCGATTTTGACAAGCAGATCGCGGGGCTTGACAAGTCTAAGCCGGTATTGGTCTATTGCCTGAGCGGCGGAAGAAGTGCATCAGCAGCTGATCAGATGCGTCAGGAGGGCTTTAAAGAAGTGTATGAAATGAAGGGAGGAATCCTAAAATGGAAAGCGGCGCAGCTACCCTTGACGACCGATAATCAAGTTGCAGCAAAGTCAGCCGGTCTTACTCGGGCACAATTTGATGCATTAGTCACTTCAGATAAGGTGGTGTTGGTAGATTTTTATGCCGAGTGGTGCCAGCCCTGCAAAAAGATGAAACCCTACCTAGATGAAATAGCCCGAGATATGGCGGACAAAGTCATAGTGCAGCGCATAAACATTGATGAAAATGACGCGCTCAGCCGGGAGTTAAAAATTGAGTCAATCCCCGTATTACAGGTGTACAAGCAAGGAAAGCTTGTCTGGAACAATTCCGGTTTTATAGAAAAGGAAGGCGTTTTACCGCATTTACAATAGCTAGCAACATTGCTCGAGTAGCCTCACCCTCATCGGTGGGGCTTTTTTGTTTTTTAGCTCGGGTAATGAGACGGTAATTCTTTACAGCAAATAGTCCACTCAAGAGTCTGGAGTTCCCATAATTGAATTTGTACCTGTCTGTAACCTTTTCGATGTTCAGCAACTCCAAAGGTTCATTATCCATTCTCTAAAATCAAAAAACCATGAAAAAGCAAACATTGCTCCTCCTTGCTGTTATTGCAGGCCTCATTTTTAGCACCTCAAGCTGTAAGAAAGAAGATGTGGCGCCAACCGGAAGCAGCGCCGCTTATTTGGCCTTTAATGGCGCCATGCGCAACCTCTGGGCAGACCACATGCAGTTTACTTATGCCACGGTCAATTCATTTTACAATAATCAGGATGGCCTCAATGCATCCCTCACCCGCTTACTACAAAACCAAAAGGACATTGGAAATGCCATCAAACCCTATTTTGGCGATGCAGCAGGTGATGCCTTGGCCGATTTGCTCACCACCCATATCAACCAAGCAGTTCCCGTCCTTCAAGCCGCAAAAGACAACAACCAGGCGGCACTAGACAAGGCTCTTGCCGATTGGTACAAAAATGCAGATGATATTGCAGTATTTCTTTCTACGGCTAATCCGGAAAATTGGCCATTGACCCAGATGAAAGAGGAAATGAAAATGCATATCGACCAGACAACAACCTATGCTGTGGACTTACTCAAAAAAGACTATACCAATGCTATAAAAAACTACGATATGGCCTACCACCATATGATGATGTTGGCGGATAACCTGTCATCAGGAATATTGGCCAAATTCCCTGAAAAATTCTAAACAGCGCTTTTATAAATTTTCAGGTGTGGGCCGGTTCTTACACCGTCTGTAACCTTTTCATTAGTCAAACACTCTAAGCAAGAATAGACCCCAAAATCTTTTACAATGAACATACAACAACAAGCTTCAATTAAAACCGTTTTCCAACTCCTACGCTACACTTTTGGCCTAGTACCCATCGTGGCTGGTGCGGACAAATTCAGCAATATCCTCACCAATTGGGAACAGTACATTCATCCTAATCTTGCCGCGATACTACCATTTTCAACATCAGTATTTATGATGATAGTTGGTGTAATTGAAATTCTTGCAGGCGTCATGGTATTGCTAAAGACGGAACTCGGTGGTTATATTGTCGCAGCTTGGCTTACACTCATTTCTGTTTCGCTTCTTGCAAGTTTGAGTTACTTGGATGTGGCAGTAAGAGATTTGGTAATGGCAATTGCTGCATTTTCTATGGCGCGTTTAGCTAAATTAGCTCGTTGATCTTATGGCATTATTTCATGAACTCTCTGAAGCGGAAATTATCCGATGTGTTTTAGCTGGCGAAAGGTCGCTTTATGAAATCATCGTTCGTCGGTTCAATCCGGTGCTGTATAAAATTGGCCGCAGCTACAATTATAATCATGAGGATACCCAGGATTTGATGCAGGATACTTATGTTGATGCCTTCAAAAATCTGGAGCAGTTCGAAAATCGGGCTAATTTTAAGACTTGGCTGATCCGTATTATGCTCAACAATTGTTATCGGCATAGACAGAAGTTTAGTTTCAAAAACGAGTATAGTACCGAGCAGTTACCCGAAAATTTTAATCCAATGTTTAGCAATTCAGCCAACGAAGGGAACAAGCAAATACACAACCGAGAATTGGGCCAGATAATTGAAGAATCGCTCGCTAAAATTCCGGAAGATTATCGTTTGGTGTTTTCCTTGCGCCAGGTGAATGGATTTAATGTTGCTGAGACGGCCGCTCTATTGAATATCTCCGAGACGAACGTTAAGGTACGGCTCAATCGGGCAAAAGCACAGCTACGTGCAGAAATTGAAAGGTCCTATTCAGCGGCTGAGTTGTTTGAATTCAACTTGGTTTATTGCAATGCGTTAACTGAAAGAGTGATGAAAAAGATAGGCGAACTTTAATCAGTGTGGCCGGTATGTTTGGGCATAGACTAGATTGGTTAATTTGTGGGTGAATTGCAAATGGAACACCGTAGGACTAGCTTCGGCGGTGTTTTTTGTTCCCGGAATGATTGTGCGCAATTGGTTAATTTTGAAGGTGCTAATACTTATGTTTCTTAGCGCTTTCCCTTATGAACAAACCCATTTACCATTTTTTTGAGCAAGACCATCGCAGGCTAGACCAATTGTTGGATAAAGCTTGCACTAGTGGAAGCACCATTGACTTGGACTTGTATAATGAATTTCGGATCGGACTACTTCGGCATATCAAAATGGAAGAAAAAATTCTTTTTCCTGTAGCAAAGCAAGAAGATCCAGATCAAATGGCGGCGCTCATACCGCGGTACCGTTTGGAGCATGGTGCAATCACCGCTTTGATGGTACCACCACCTACTTTTGATTTGATTAAAGTGATCCGTCATGTTGTGGATAAACATGACCTAGCTGAGGAAGAACCCGGAGGGTTATATGAAATCTGTGAAGCCCTTACAGCAGCTCATACAGAGACGATATTACAGCAATTGCATACAGCGGAAACAGTACCGGTTCATCCACCCAATCCCGCCCCAATTGCCATTGAATCGGCTCGGCGTGCTCTGGCTAGAGCTGGTTACGATTTTGATGCGCTTATGGCCTCCTGATTGCTTTACAGAATACGACGTTTTCGGATTCCAGTTTATTCGTTAAGAGGTGTTCGTCCAGCTTGTCGATGGGGGTCAACTGACCCTCTTCATTGATCAGGTAGGTGGAATAGCCCCAGGTTTTCATCAAATCAACCGCTTGCTGATGTGTCTCGTTTTTTCGCTTTGGTTCTAAGTACTCCATTACAACTATTGGTGCCTGCTGTTGGAATAGTTGTTGGCCTCCTTCGATCACTTGGAGTTCCGCGCCTTCTACATCTATCTTGATGAATTGTGGGATGATGTCTTGCTTTAGAAATAGCGTATCAATTGTCGTAGTAGGGACTATGGTTTGCTCCACTTTCAGGGATTTATACCAGTCTTCGGTTTCAAATTGAGCAATTGCTAAGGAATTGTATTCCGAGTAGAGTGTTGGGAATTCATAGAAGGTCAGTTGTCCGACAGCATTTGATACGGCATTTTGAACTGCAACGATATTGGATCGGGTTGCTGCATTTTGCTGCAATATGCGATAGGTTTTTTGCCCGGGTTCATAGGCGATTACCTTCCCGGATTTGCCCACAATCCTAGAGGCTAATAAGCTGAAGTAGCCAAAATGAGCCCCAATGTCAAGAAAGGTATTCCCGATGCCCACTTGTTTTATGATAAAGAGTGCTAGACGGATTTCTGATGGATGGCTTTTTCCGCCGGTGAGGTAGATGTCGGTTGCTGCAGGAAGAGTAATCATCATGCTTTCACCGAAGAATAGTTGAGCCCGTTTGTCGCGCTCTTTGTTGCCAATACTTGGTAGCCATTTGCGTAAAAGCACCGTTCGTGCATAATTCAACGGATGATGCAGCAGCCTTTTTAGCTTGGACGAATGTGCAATTCTTGCTACCTGGCTGAGCTGTTCTGCAAGTAGTTTTTGATTCATTTCGTTACTGGTCATCCAAAATATGTTCGTTCTAGTGGTTGCTTCTTTTGCCCTTATGGGGCGTGTATTTTCTAGTGGTAAATTGGCTATTGTACTTTCAAAGTTTGTAGGTAAGTACCCTGCAAATTTCTATGTTGTTGGCAAAGAAAAAGCCACCCCAAAAAGAAGGTGGCTTTTATAATTCTAGATTTTGAAGCGATTGCCTGCTGCAAATTCAGATAGATGATTAAGCTTGCTCGTCAGCTTTTGGTTCTTCAGCGGCAGGAGCTTCAGCGGCAGGAGCTTCAGTGGCAGGAGTTTCGGCAACTGGAGTTTCTGTAGCTTCAGGAGCAGTTGTCGTTTCTTCGGCAACTGGCGCAGCAACTTCAGTCTTTGTAGTTTTTGCAGCAGCAGATCCGCTACGGCGGCTACGACGGGTTTTCTTGGCTCCTTCAGCGCTTTCATTTGGTTTATAGATCTCGTTGAAATCTACTAACTCGATCAAAGCCATATCCGAAGCATCACCGGCACGGCGCGGCATTTTCACGATACGGGTGTAACCACCTGGGCGATTGGCTACCTTATCGCCAATTACTCCGAACAATTCCTTGATGGCTTCTTTATCTTGAAGATAAGAGAACACAATCCGGCGGTTGTGCATACTGTCCACTTTGCTACGGGTAATCAAAGGCTCTGCATATACGCGCAGGGCTTTTGCTTTAGCAAGAGTTGTGATGATGCGCTTGTGTGCGATCAGTGAGCTAGTCAGGTTGCTCATTAGGGCTCGGCGGTGGGCTGACTTACGGCCGAGGTTGTTGATTTTGTCTCCGTGACGCATGACGTTTGTTGTTTTTGAAGAATCTGCACCGTGTCAAGGAATGCAGATTTGAATTAAAAATTGCGCTTCGGCCAGATAGGCAGAGGCGTTGATTGTTTAAAAATTAGTGGTCGTGAGTTTGTGTTTTAGCAATATCCATACCGAAGCTCAAGCCGCGTTCATGCAATACTTGCTCAATTTCGGAAAGGCTCTTCTGTCCGAAGTTCCGGAACTTCATAAGCTCTTCCTGGGTGTATTGTACCAGCTCACTAAGTGAGTTGATCTTAGCGGCTTTCAAGCAGTTGAAGGCGCGTACACTGAGTTCCAAATCTTCCAATGGTGTATTGAGCATCTTGCGGAGTTGGATCGTCTCTTCGTCAATCATAGCGTGAACCTCTTCCTTCTTAGTATCCAAGGAAATGTTCTCGTCAGTGATGATCATTAGATGTTGGATCAAGATACGGCTGGCTTCTTTCACCGCTTCTTCCGGATGTATTGTTCCGTCAGTCACCACATCCATAATGAGCTTTTCGAAGTCGGTACGTTGGTCCACACGAGTTTGCTCAATGCTATATTTTACGTTCTTGATGGGTGTGTAGATAGAGTCAATTGCGATGGTACCAATAGGCATGCCTTCGCTTTGATTTTCTTCACTTGGCACATAGCCGCGACCTTTACCAAAGTAGAGCTCGATATGCAAATTAGCCTTGGTATCCATGTTGCAGATCACCAGCTCAGGGTTCATTACCTGGAAGGTACCTACAGCTTCTCCAATCATGCCAGCAGTGAACTTTTCTGTATTCTTAATATCCAGTACTACGTGGTCTGTGAGTGCTTCACCGTCATTAATCTTCTTCAAGCGCACTTGCTTCAGGTTCAGAATGATTTCAGTAACGTCTTCAATTACCCCTTTGATAGTCGCAAACTCATGGTCGGCACCGGCAATTTTAATTGCAGTAATCGCATAGCCTTCCAAGGACGAAAGCAATACTCGGCGGAGTGCATTACCAATAGTTACGCCATAGCCAGGCTCTAGTGGACGAAATTCAAACTGTGCTTCAAATTCGGTTGCTTTTTGAAGAACGATTTTGTCTGGTTTTTGAAAATTCAGAATTGCCATTGCTGTTGATTTGAGTGTTGTTGTTTGTTTTTAAGTTGAATTAATAGGTTGATAGTTATTTTGGTACCAACCTGCGCTTCTACTATTTCCTCGCACACTTTTCTGGTTCGGGATTCTCGTGTCCCACCTTCCAATTCTTGTTTGGACTTTTGTTTCTGCGCTTGCTTTAAATGAAAAAATACCAAAGCCCGGAT
Organism: Bacteroidota bacterium; assembly: GCA_018267675.1. Lineage (GTDB taxonomy): Bacteria > Bacteroidota > Bacteroidia > Chitinophagales > Chitinophagaceae > UBA1952. Next base: position 659 of record JAFDYA010000110.1, on the reverse strand, counting down.
GGGATATCCGAGCTTTGGTGTTCAATATTATTTAGAGTACAATTCTACGATCAATTGCTCCTTGATGTTTTCCGGGATACTCTCGCGTTCCGGAGCCATTAGGAAAGTGCCTTTGAATTCTTTTTCGTTGAAGTCCACCCAGCCAATACGCTGCGCTTTTGGACGTGCCAATCCGGTGATATCATTGTTAGCTTTGCTCTTTGGCTTCAATTCAATAACGTCTCCGGGCTTCAAGGAGTAAGAAGGAACGTTTACCGGTTGACCGTTTACTAAAAGGTGATTATGGCTCACCAATTGGCGGGCAGCAGTACGCGTGCCGGTGAAGCCCATGCGGAATACAGTATTGTCCAAACGGCTTTCCAAGAGCTTCATTAGGTTTTCACCGGTAGAGCCTTTTTGACGGTTTGCTTCAAAATAGGTATTACGGAATTGCTTTTCCAGCATAAGGTACGTGTATTTTGCCTTTTGCTTTTCCCGAAGCTGAAGGCTGTACTCACTCGTAGTCTTGCGCTTCTTGGAATTGCCATGCATTCCAGGAGGGAAGGAATTCTTGTCTAAGTTTTTGCCGGAACCAAGAATAGGTTCTGCGAACTTGCGGTTGATTCTGTTTTTAGGGCCAGTATAACGTGCCATAATTGATTTGTTTTGCGATTTTATGA
>JAFDYA010000010.1 GCA_018267675.1 Bacteroidota bacterium | reverse complement strand
GGCGAAACTGGTAGACGCACTACTTTGAGGTGGTAGCGGGGTAACAGCCGTGGGAGTTCGAATCTCCTCTTCCGCACAGAAGGCGATGGATTGGATAGTTCCAGTTTGTCGCCTTTTCTTTTTTTGTGAAGTTCATTAAGCCCAAATCGCCCCATGATTTTTTACTCGTGATTCGTTGCTGCTGCAAGTGCACTATATCATTTGGGTAGATTCAATTCGGTCTTTAGTTCGAGATGGGCTTTCTTAGGTTGCTATCGGTTTTATTGCTGGCTCCTGTCGTTTTTTGTGTGCTGTTGCGCTTCTTTTCTGAATGCCAGAAATCAGCAATGGAGTCAAAAGTTTTCCGCCAAGAAATGCCAACACCCGACCGGGTAACATTGCCGCCATTGGCACTAAGCAACACATCATAGTCGGTGGTTCGGAATCCATTAAATCGAAAGCGACCATCTTTGGTCAATAGGTATTGGATCCTAAAATCATTGAGTAAGTTGAAATTTGAAGAACTGGATGAAGCGTTCACCGGCTTCCCCCAATCGTAGGAACTACCTACTTCTAGGATGAGTCGGTCATCGAGCAGATTCTTCTTTACTCCGAGCTTCACTTCATTCCTATTGATGTATCCCGCAGCCGGATTGTCCGATACGTTGTAGTTTTTGTATTTCAGATCCACGGATAGTTTAGGGTCGCCTAAAAGCTTGTTGACAATATTGGTCAATTGGGCGGATGTATTGGTGCTTAGTATTTCGCTTAGATTATTGATTGCGCCTGTAGCTGCCGTGGAGCCACCAAGCCCTTCCGGTGGCATGAAATAGCCGATAAGAAGGAGTGAAGCTACTTGATTAAATAAGTCGCGCTCATTACTGTTTAGTCGTTCAAATTTGGTGTATGCATACGTACCAACGGAACGCTTTTCGGGTAGTGCAAGCTGGAAGGAAAGGTCCGGATGTAGAATGTTTTTGGTCATCTTCAACAATACATCCACATCTTGTGCGCGCTTGGTATCGGAGAGTTCGGATCCCGGGATAAAGCCGCCGGATTTTTCTTGTTCGCTTAGTAAGTCATACAGACTTGCTCGGGTGCGATAGGACGCGGCGACATCTAAGGTGGTTTGGTTCATTGGGCCACTGAAATGGACACTGCTGCCGGAGTTGAGCTGGAATTGGCGTTTGAAGAAGAGCTGTCGGAAGGTAAAAGTGTAGTCGCCCTGGTCGATATTGAAATTGCCGTACATCCGCAAATCGCCGCCGGCAGGCATTTCTATTCGGAGATTGCCAGTGCCCCGAGCATTAATCGCATCACCTGTGGAGGGGTCCAGGATGAGGGTGACTTCTGCCAAGGGGTTGATGATGGCATCTATATTTATTGTAAGCTTGTTTTGTGCGCCGCTGCTTACCACTTGTGCTTCGCCATATTTTTTAAAGCTGACGTAGGTGTATTTACCGATATCACCCGTGGTGATGATGGGTAAATAGAGGTGGGAAAGATCAGCGGGAGAGGCAACAATATTCATCCGTACGTCATTCACCGGTCCGGAAACTGTCAGTGACTTTACGTTGGCGACTAAGCGACCGTAAAATATTTCGCTTTCATAATCTTTGAGATTGAGTACTTCAAATTCTTCGCTGGTCATGCGTAAGTTCAAACGCAGATCCTTAAACCGATTATGCGTAATCCTTCCGGAAAGCAAGGCATCATTGCCCAGTGCATCGTGCACTGTGATATTTCCTAAGTTGATCTCCGAATTGTTTACATTGATTGAAGCATTTGGAATCTTGAGTTGTGTACCGAGATAGTCCACATGGAAGTTGGCGTCGGTTAGGGCGATTTTACCGTCTATATCCGGAGCGGCACCTGTGCCACCAATATCAATTACTCCGTTTGCTCGACCACTGATTTGGCTTACATATCCCCTAAGTGTTGGGTTGAGCCAGTTGAGTGGCGCATTGTTCATTCGGATGGTGCCATCCAATGCTTGATCGCTATTTTGATTGGCGCGTAGTGTGCCTTCAACCGTGAGTGAAGCCTGCTCTTTGAAGATACCACTTCCTTCTTTGAGCTTCAATTGCCCAAGCTTTCCGTCATAGCTACCGCGCACAACAATATCTCCAACGGTATCCTGACCCAATCTGATGCCACCTGCCACAAAGTCCGCATCTGCATTCATCTTGTTGAATAAATCGGTTAAGCGCATTCGGCCATTAATACGACCATCCGGTGCCAAGTCGGCGAAGCCGGCGATACTACTTAACTGTGCAACATCTAAATTTTGAACACCGACCAGCAATGCCTGTTCCCCAAGGGTATCCTTGGTCTGTACTGCGATTTGCTGTAGTCCAGAATGGAGAAAGAGATTATGTACTTGGAGCGAATTGGGACGATATACTATGGAGTTGCCGCCATCTATTTCCCAGCGGTTTTGGTTGAGAAAAAATTCCGAAGGGGCAAGAGAAAGATAGAATGCGTTACTCTTGGCCAGTGCTAGACCTTGGATTGTTGCTGTGCCATAGGCTGCGGGTGAAGCAGTGGTCAGTGTAAAGCCAATAGAATCATGCGCGATATGGCTTGCTAGCTCCAGGCTAATGTTGAGTAGTGAATCGCCAACAAGTATTGTTCCGGCACTACCGGCGATATTTATTCCCCCAAAATTTCCATCCCCGCGAATACTCATTTTGTTGAGCTGTATATTCCCAATTTGTCCTTGAGGCGCATTAAAGTTGAGATCAAACTCCTGAGTTGACGTGTTTAGAAGCCCTTCAATCTTACTATTGTCAAACCCTTTTACAAATGGCAAAAGGGTGGCAAATAGTGAATCGACTTTCTTCGTGGCAATGCTAAACTTCAGATTCTGATTGGGTGCATATTTTTTTGGCGAAGGGACATAGGAGGGCAGGTATTGCGCCAGTACATATTGCGCCGAGTAGGGTAGTTTACTTAGCTGGTAATCCCCATCAATAGCGACACTGAAATCATTACTTTCAACGGAGAGATGTTTTGTTCCGGCCAAATCGGTACTAGAATTGGCGCTGATTGAATCTACATCTATACGGTGGCCATAGCGGCTGATATTGATATTGTTTAATAGTGCCTTCCCGATGAAGTTGTCCAAATTGCTACCGGTTGCATCAATGTCAAAGTCGGCGGAGGCTTGAATTGAATCTTTGGTAAAACCTAATGCCTGTAGGTCGGAACTTAACAGGTGTGCATTGGCTTTCATCACGGGTTGCGGCCCACTGATATCGGCTGTTCCTTCAAATGATAAGGCGAGATTGGGATCATCTACCAATATTTTCCCGTCAAATTTCTTTCGTTCTAGCAAGCCATCTGCATAGATGTTTTGGTAAGTATAGCCAAAGGCTTGCAGTTTGCTAATGTCCGCGTTCACCTTTACCGCGGCATTATGCGGTTCAAAGCCACTTCCGGATATATGCCCCTTAAAAGTGATACTGCCGATATCCGGCATTTTAAGTAGCGTACCCAATTGGAAATTTGTTGCGCTGATATCGCTATGGTAGGATGCTTTTCTAGTGTCGAAATCCGGCATCGATAATTTTGAATCGGAAGTGATGGTGCCGAGATTGGTACTAAGCGTGCCGTTAGTTGCAAAGTCATCTATATAGCCGACAAAGGAACCAGTATAATCAATTTGCTTTAGTGCGCTAAAGTCAATACCCTCATTCGACCGGAGCATTGGTGCAAACCGGAACAGTTCCTTCCCGCTCGTTTGTACTTTGCCTTGAGTTAGGGTGATCAGTGTTTTATCAATATCCGGCAGGCCTTTCAGGGTCAAGTTGCCGCTTGCACGGCTCCCCCCGTCGGAATACTTGAAATCCTTCACTGCAAAGTCGGCAACGGTGCCCTTAAATGTGCCGCTCAATTGAATCTGATTCGGGAAATATTCTTTGAATTCCGGAGCGAAATAGGCTATGTCCGTCGGGGATACTTTGCTATCCATCAGCGTACCCTCCATGCTCACTTTTTCTAGATAGTCCAGAAAGTCTGGGAAGCGGTGGTAATACATGCCATAGCTATTCTGTAATGTAGAATGGGCTGTCTTTAAAAAAAGGTTCAGGACTTCCGATTTGTTAGGATTTACGGTGACATCGCCCCGCATTTCCTGAACGAGTAGGCCGCAGCGTTCAGTAGCGCTTAGACTTTGTAATTGAGCGCGAAGGGTATCTCCGGTAATGTTTAGGTTGCGAGCCGTAAGCCCTACCTTGCTTATATCCAAATGATCCGCGTCAAAAAGCGCTGTCGGAGCCGGTTTTTCGGACATAGTATTCTTAAACCGGCAATCTTTCAAGTCAAGATTGGCTACATGAATTCGCCAATGATCGGGGTTAAAAGCTGTGGTGTCAATCGGAGTAGCGGTGCTAGGCTTGGGCTGGATAGGGCGACCGCCTTTGTAGTCCCGTAGGGAAATATTGGCGCCGGTAATAGCAATGCGATTCAGGTCAATGTCTTTACTAGTCAAACTTATTATCCGGCCATCCAGTAGGAAAGTACCTATAGCTATGTTCATATCGCTTCCGGCCCAGGCATCGGTGGAGTAGAAGCGAACGTTTTTTAAATCAAGATGCTTTAGATCAAGGTCAAAGTCATTTTTTTGTTTTGGCTTTTTTGATGGTCCGGAGTCGAAGGCATCTAATACAAATTGGTAGTTCCAGGTAGGCTGGTCTTTCGGACGTTTAAGCTGTACGAAAGCATCATGCAGCCCCAGGTAACGCAGCACAGGCGTTTCCTTCTTCATTTTTAAGAAAAACCAATCAGTGATTTTTAGTTCTAGGCTACCGGCATAAAGTAAAGTGTCCCTATTTTGATCCGCGACATATACACCCTTTAAAAGCAAGCGATTGGCAAAATCTATACGAATGCCGTCCACTTCTACTTTTGTGTGGAGCTTGTCCGCGAGAATTGCAGCGGCTCGTTTAGCCAAAAAGCTCTGTACACTCGTTATGTTTATTAGTATGATTAATAATACAACGAGGCCAATTAAGGACAGGAAAACATTGCGCAATACGCGCAGCAGACGCTTCAGAGGCTGTTTGGATTAAGTTGAGGCAAAAATAATTCTTTGAACCTGAGCCGGGTTGTTTTTTTGTCAGGATAATTTTTGGAGTAAAATTGCAACTTAGGTAAACGCGTTAAATAGGTCTTGTGAATAACCAACAAATTTTGTTACCTTTGCAGCCCATTTTTAAGTTGTAGCATTATAAACCGAAGTTCATTGATTTAGGTTTGCATAGCGGTAATTGTGATGAAGCATAATCGAGAATTTGAAATTGCATGGCTTGGCCTTAAAGAAGCGGAGCATATCTACGATTTCAGTATCGATGATGTTTTTATGCAGGCTAAAGGAGTACCAGAGGAGTTGAAGGATTGGAAGGCACATGTACGCTTGAAGTTTGTGAAGCATTCCAGCTTTTTTCAGCTTCATTTTGATATTTCCGGTAGCGTGGTAGTTCCATGTGACCGATGTGGGGATGAGTTTAAGCTGGAGCTTTGGGATGAGTTTGAACTTGTCGTGAAGTTGACCGCAGAAGGTGAGAAAATTGCAGCAACTCAGGACGAAGCGGATGTTGTGTTTGTTCCAAGAACTGAGACTGTGCTGGATGTTTCCACTTGGCTTTACGAATTTGTAATGCTGAGTTTGCCCCTGCATAAATTGCACCCTGAAGATACGTGTAATCCTAAAGCCATTGCATTACTACAAGAACTGAGTGTACCGGATGAACATACTGAAAAGTCAGTGTGGAGCGACTTAAAAAAAATTAGAATTGCCGAGGAAGAACAAGCCACAAGCAAACTGACAATAGTAAAGAACAAGAAATTAAAATAATCACGCTTCGCAATTTTGACGGAAGCAATCGTAAAAAACTTTTAATAATCAACAATGCCAAATCCGAAACGCCGCCACTCGCAACAACGTTCTGCAAAACGCCGGACCCACTATAAAGCAACTGCGG
>JAFDYA010000109.1 GCA_018267675.1 Bacteroidota bacterium | reverse complement strand
TAATTCTAAAAAATTTGATTTTGATAAATTATATCTTGTAGCCCCTTGTGCTAAATGAAAAATTATTTTCCTTCCATGAGTAGAACGCATTAAATAGCTAATATACAATGGATTGATTTCTTTATTGAATAATCTATATCCAAAGCAAAAGCTGTTCAAATACAAATCATTAATTTCATCTAATAATACACTACTTATCCCTAATTCTTCGGGTGTTTCAGATGAACCATTAAATAATAAATCACCTTTTAATACTTTGTTTTGATATTCTCCTTGTTTTATTTTTACTTTTTCAATATAGCATTTATCTATTACTACATTATTAATAATATTTAAAAATGGTAAATAATAATTATCTCCAATCCCAAAATCTTCTTTGGCTTTACCTGAAAGCCCTCCAAAAGTTTTTCCTATTTCCCCCAATTTCTTCACTTCCCAATTTTCTTTTGGGCTAAGCAATTGCTGCATAGCACCTTGTTTGATGAGGCGTTTTTTGGCAAGGCGTTTTTCTTGGCTGTCTATCCACGCATCGCAATCGCTCAAGGCGGTGGCTATCACTTGCTGCTCGGGGAGTGGTGGGCAAGCGAAAATAGTATTTCGTAAGATTGAATTATATAATCTCTGGATTGTTCCACCTTCAGTATTATAATTAACAATATCTAAAATATGTCTAAGTAATTTGTTGGAAACAATAGTTTCTTTGTTATCAATCCATACAATATTTGAGTCTTGATAGTAGCTTTCTTCATCATAATAAACTACAGTTCTACCAATAGTTCCAGCAGCAGAAATTAAAACACATCCTTTTGAAGGATATGAAAATCTATTCTTGTAATCCTCATAAATTTTTCTTGAAATAAATGCGTCGGGTAATTTCCCAAAAGTTCCAATTTTATAAAAAGGAATTTCTCCAAATTCAGAGGTTTGATTTTGAAAAATTCGTTTACACATTTTTACATCACCTAATTCCCCCAACTTTCTCACCTCCCAATCCTCAGGTATCAGTCCAATCTCCGTTTGTTTATATCTTGTTGTTTGTTCTGTCATTTCATTAACCATTAACAATTCACCATTCACCATTCACCATTCACCATTCACAATTCACCATTAAAAAGAAAATCCCATTTCTGCCAAGTGCAATTTCACTTTCTCGGCGGCTTGATTTACTTCATTATCCAAAACAGGCAAAGTGGTTTCGTAGCGTTCTGCCAGTGCCAAAATGCGTTGGGTCAGGTTTTGCGATATTTTATCTTGCTCTTGCACCAAAGTTGCCTGCAAGTGTGCCGTCCATTTGTGGTTGAGCAGCAGGTCTTTTATTTCGGTTTCGGTGAGTTGGGCGTATTGGGCAATCACCGTTTTTTCCAGTTCGGTTTGCAATTGTTTTATTTCGGCATTGGCTTTCTTGATGGTTTCGGCTTGGGCAAGGTAGTTTTTTAAAAGTGCTGTTTCTTCTTTGCTGTAAGTACGGCTTTTGTCTTTCAGCAATTTACCTACTTCAGTGGCGTTTATCTTTTCCAAATCGGCAAAAAGGCCTTCCTCGCCACTTTGTTCTTCTTCTATTTCAGTAAGATTGGCTTGTGCAGTTTCGGCGGCTTGTTCCTGCGTGGCAATGGTTTCCAGAATGGTTTTGCCATATACTTGTGCCAAAAAATCGGCCGGTAGTAATCGACCTTCTACGCCAGCCAGTCCGCTCACTTCTTTGTCTTTGGCTGCTTTGCCGTCTTTGCCGGTTTTTCCTTTAATGGTTTGTCGGTTCCATTGGGTGCCGGCTTTCCAACCGTCCACCGAAAGCACATACACATCATCTTGCATGGTTTCTTGCCAGTAGGTCATCAGGTATTGGTACAAATCATACGCATCTACCAGCGGATTTTCTTTAAATGCCAATAGCAAGCTTTCGCTCATGCCGTCAATCAAGGGTTTTAAGTGGCTGCCTTGTTGCAGTGCTGTCCATTGTTGTTGCTGTTGGGCAAGCCATTGTTGGTAAGTGCTGTCTAAGCTTTGGTTGAAATTTTTGTATTCGGCATGTTCAAAAATCAGTTGTTTGATGTCGGCATTGGGTACATTCAGTTGCAAATAACCTGCTCGCAAAGGCGAAAAAAGGGCATTTTTCAGTTGTGGATACACTTTCCAATATTGAGCCAGTGCATTTACATCGGGGTCCGGAATACCACCTTGCAAATGAGCTGCAATGTCTTGCACATCTTCGGCTTCCTGCGTATCAATGTAGCGCGGAATGTTGAGGTTGTAATCGTTTTTGGCATCCGCAATTTCGCTCATCGGCACCATGCGGCTGTATTTTTCTATTTCCTGCTGTGCGGCAAACACATCGGTAATCAGGCGGATGTCTTGCTCACGCAATCGGTTTTTGTTGCCGTCTTTGATCAGTCCTTTGCTGGCATCAATCATAAAAATACCTTTTCGCTGTGCGGCATTTTCTTTGTCCAAGACAATAATACAAGCCGGAATGCCCGTGCCGTAGAACAAATTGGCCGGCAAACCAATAATCCCTTTGATGTAGCCTTTTTGCAAAATATTTTTACGGATAGCGCCTTCGGCATTGCCACGAAACAGCACACCGTGAGGCAATACCACCGCACCTTTGCCGGTAGATTTCAACGATTTGATGATGTGCAACAGAAAAGCGTAATCGCCATTTTTATCGGGTGGCACACCGAGGTTGAAACGCCCAAATTCTTCGGCATCAATGTTTACGCCATTGCTCCAGCTTTTGAGTGAAAACGGCGGATTGGCTACCACATAATCAAACTGTTTCAGTCTGCCATCGTTTTCTTTGTAGGCAGGACGAGAAAGCGTATTGTCGGCCACAATTTCAGCCGTTGGGCTATTGTGCAAAATCATGTTCATTTTTGCCAAGTTGGCGGTGGTGGTTTCCTTTTCTTGTCCGTAAAGGGTAATGTTTTTACCCGATTCGTTGGCTACTTTCAAGAGCAAAGAACCCGAACCGCAAGTGGGATCATAAGCAGTGGTTTGGTTGCTGGCATTTTCAGGCGAAATACCAATTACTTTTGCCAATACGCGTGAAACTTCGGCAGGCGTGTAAAATTGCCCTTTCGATTTGCCCGATTCTGTGGCGAAGTGACGCATCAGGTATTCGTAAGCATCGCCCAAAATATCGTCGCCCTCGGCAGAATTTTTGGTAAAATCGAGGCTTTGGTCGTTGAAAATACGCACGAGGTTGCTCACGGTATCCACCAAATCCTAGCCTTTGCCCAATTTGTTTTCGTCGTTAAAATCGGGAAAATCGGTGAGCTTATTGGCTTCTTTGATGGGATTGAGGATGTCTTTGTTGATTTTGTCGCCAATATCCGGTTTGCCAATCAGTGCCACCATATCATCAAAAGTAGCCCCATCGGGAACGGTAATGGCACCGTAAAGGTCGCCTTTGTATTTATCGGAAATGTATTTCACAAAAAGCATCGTTAACACGTAGTCTTTGTATTGCGAAGCGTCCATACCGCCACGCAGTTCGTCGCAACTTGCCCACAGTGAGCTATAGAGTTCTGTTTTTTTGATTGCCATAAAAATTGTTGCTTTAGGAAAGCGAAAAATGTAGGTTTCTAAAGTACCAAAGTTTATCCAAAATCACGGTGTTTGATGTGGAATAAAAAAAGCCCGGCAATCAGAGATACCAAGCTTTTAAATAATGAGTATAAACTGTATTGTTTATGTTTTTGGCAAAATCCTAACCGTTGCCTCCTTCGTGCGCTTGCTAACCATTGGTGCTAAATACGGGCTACTACTGTATTTCTTTCGATAAGCATTATCAATTTTTTCATTTAAAATCGGGTCTTTTTCGCTTCAAAAGCCACTTCGATAATTCTCCCTACCGCATGTATTCGCCCAGCATTTTGCTGAATAGCCGACTGATACCAACGACCGTTTTTACCATTATTGGCCCGAACGTATAAATTGTCCTCCACCACCACTTCCCAAATCCAGGTAGGTGTGCCGTAGGTAATTCCATCGGCACGGAAAGGGGAAATTTTTAAATCATCGGCTTGGTCGATCTGCTGGAGTTCCATAGCAGAAAAAAGCGTTGTATTCATTAGTCAAAAATTTTTTATTTGAAATAAATAGCTACTTTGCAATTTTCCCAAATACCGGAAATTTGCCTGATTCCCCGTAGTCTTTGATTGGCTCAATATTTTTTAATTCATCCATATCCTGTGCTGAAATTTTAAAATCAACATCTGCATTGTTCTTCATATTCTTCGGATTGCTTGTTTTGGGCAATGGCAACAATCCGAGCTCCAGGCAATAGCGAATGGACAATTGCGGTACAGAAACGCCATACTTTTCGGCCATAGCCATCACCTTTTGATTCTTCATCAATTCGCCATGCGCTATCGGCGAGTAGGCTTCAACTAATATTCCTTTTTGTTGGCACCAGTCAATCAGATCTTTGGGCGTATTGCTGATGTGTGTTAAAATCTGATTGGCCATTGGTTGTATGGTACAACTCTGAAGTATGTTTTCAATATCAGCTACTTCGAAATTGGAAAGGCCAATGGCACGCAGCTTTCCGGCTTTGTAGGCGTCTTCCAGGGCACGCCAGGCTTCGCGGTTGCCCTCATCAAATTGCACCTCTCCCAGAAAATTCTTCCAGGGTTTGGGGCTGTGGATGATCATCATATCAATATAGTCTAGCCCCAAAGTTTTAAGTGATTGGTCAATAGCGGTAATCGCTTCACTATACGATTTTATCTCGGCTGCCAATTTTGTAGTGATAAACAAACCTTCTCTTTTTACTCCGGAAGTTTGAATGGCTTCGCCAATACCTCTTTCATTACCGTAAGCCTGTGCAGTATCAATGTGGCGGTAACCAATGGCAATGGCATCTTTTACTACCTGCCCAACAGTTTGATCACTGATGATCCAGGTACCTAACCCTAATTTTGGAATTTCAACGCCATTTGATAGCGTGTATTTTTCTTGTAAAATCATGACTTTTTATTTTTTTAATTTATTAAAAATTGTTCTTGCTTTCTCCGCCTGCTCTTTGCTGATCACTTTTTCAATTGCGTCGAAAATGGAATTGATCTGCTCTGCTGTAATTCCTGTATTCATTCCCATATTGATATGCGATTGCAATTGCGGTTCTAATCCTGGAACAGAAGCCAGTGCAGAAATGGTTACCAATTCCCTTTGCTTATAATTCAAAACATCGCTGGCAAAAATGTCTGCAAACAAATGTTCTTTCAGAAAAGTATCAATGCGGGGCGAGAACTCCCCGAAACCTGGCGCTGGTTTGGCTTGGGGATTCCCTGTCAACTCTTCTATCACTTTCCTGCCTTGTTCGTACTTGTCTGCAACCTTGTTTTCAACAAAGATGGTCTTTCCTTCAACATCACTTCTACCCTTCCCTTTTCGTTCGTCTAAAACGGTTTTATACATATTCAGTGCGTTCAAGCTTCGCGGAAAACCTACATAGGCATAAAGTTGTACAAGGGCTTCTTTGATTTCGTTGATGGTGACCCCGACATCCAATGCGGTGTTGAGTTGGATTTTTAGATTATCTAAATCACCTGTTGCGGTCAGCGCAGAAATTGCAGCAAGGCCTTGCTCTTGGGGTGATAGCGAATTATTCGTTTGTGCGTTCATGTTGTTTGCATTTAAGATGATGGCTAAAAAGAATATCCATTTCAAAAAATATTGTTTGTCCTTCATAACCATTATTTTTTTGTAGCTGCTGCGTATGTTTCATCGCTTACAGGTTCCAGCCAGGTGTTTTGATTGGTTGAAGGATTACCGTTTGTGGCAAGGTGTGCAAACCAACTGTCGGGTGCTGCACCGTGCCAGTGTTCTACGTTGGGGCCAACTTCAATGACTGTACCCGGCACCATACGCACCGCAGCTTTTCCACGTTCCTGATAATATCCTACACCACCTACGGCAATCAATAATTGTCCGCCTGTGTGACTGTGCCAGTTGTTGCGGCAGCCCGGTTCAAAGGTTACGTTGGCCAAGGGTACGTTCAGGTCTTTGTTTGTTGTTAAAGGTGCAAGCCACGACTTACCGGAGAAATATTGTGCATAGCCTGTGTTTTCTTCCCCAAGTGGGAAGTCGCTGATTTTTGGAATTGATGTGTCCATGGTTTTTTGATTTTGAGTTTCCTGATTATTTTCTTTTTGGGCTTGCTGACAGCTACCCAACACCAGAAGAGTGGCCATCATTGTTATTGAAAATGTTTTCATCGTTATTTTAATTTTAATGATACAAAGGTAGCATCCGTCTATATGTTGCTTGTTACACGTATTACGCCAATAGTGTCAAATATTGCCTATTTTAGTGGATCCGTAAAATGACATCAGGTATGGCACTACCCACTATCGTACAGCTAAGCATCACCAACGAAAAAGACCTGCCGAAAAATTTCCAGCGGCTATATCATACACATTTGTATTGCCACCGCGGCCGCATTCATTTTTTGTTCAACGATGAAAAGATGGAATGTAAAAGCGGTCAGTTTTTGTTTTGGTTTGCCGAGAGCCGACTTTCCGGATTGCAGTTTTCAAAGAATTTTAAAGCTACCGTGCTCTTAGTGGAAAAGAATTATCTGCTGGAAAATATTCCTGACCAAAACTGGGGGATTAATGCTATGCTGTATTCCCGTACTCATCCCGTGAAGGAAATTGAATTGAAAGCTGAACAAGTAATTTTACTCAGCAATTTTAACCGCTTGCACGAACGCTTCCTACTAACTGAACACCGGTTTTATGATGAAGCTTTGAAATTGCAAATGCAGCTCTTTATTTTAGAAATGTGGAACTTGTTTGCCAAATTGTACGAAAACCGAAAACACAGTGTACAAACCGGAACGCACTATGAACAATTTATGCAACTCCTCAAGGAGCATTGTTTGCAACAACGAGAAGTGCAGTATTATAGCGAAAAATTGTTCATAACCCCCAAATACCTCAATCATCTTTGTAAAACCCAATCGAGTGTTACTGCTTCGGGATGGATACAACGCCATGCTCGGGAACGCATCATTATTTTGTTGCAAAGCAAACGATACAACATTGCGGAAATTGCCGATGAAATGGAATTCAGCAGTCGCTCGTTTTTTACCCGCTATGTGAAGAAGTTGCTGGGGGTGACGCCGAGTGAATATCGGGCGAGGTTGGGCTGAAATGGAGCAAGTAAATTAATAGTTTGCCTAAATTGATATCAGCCAATAGATTCAATTGGATGTACCCAATCTTAAGTGAACAATACTTTGACACGCCCAGTTTTCATCGATTGTAATCCGTCAAACATGCTCGGAACATTAATGTTTTTATTGCTCTTAATATTTCCCAAGTTTTCTAGTTTTCGCTCTACCTTCGCTCGTTCAAAAAAAATTAATCAATTAATCTGTTATGGCTAAAGTAAAATCCGGTGACACAGTACAAGTGCACTATGCAGGAACCCTGCAAAGTGGCGAATTATTCGACTCTTCTGAAGGCCGTGATCCGCTAGAGTTTAAGGTTGGTGAAGGCATGGTGATTCCCGGGTTTGATGCCGCGATGATCGACATGGAAGTGGGCGAAAAGAAGACCGTTCATATTCCTGTTGACCAAGCCTATGGCGCTCGTTCAGAGGAAGCGTTTGTCAAGATGCCCCGTACTGAGTTTGATCCCGAGCTGAATCCACAAGTGGGTCAGGAGTTGCACTTGAGCGACAACCAGGGGCATGTTTTTCCAGTAGTTGTTGTTGAAGTGGCCGAAGACGCCATCATCCTTGATGCTAACCATCCATTGGCTGGCGAGCCCTTGACGTTTGAAATTTCTCTCGTGGGTATCAAATAATCCAGCATGAAGAAAATGAAAAGCCGCGAACAGTCTTGTTCGCGGCTTTTTAATGTACCAATTTAAGTAAGGTCATCACATTTGTTTGAGTTCTGTCACCAATTCTTGAAGTACCTTTTTGGCATCTCCAAAAAGCATAGAGGTTTTGGGGCGGAAGAAAAGCTCATTTTCAATACCGGCATAACCTGGCTTCATAGAACGCTTATTGACGATTACATGCTCCGCTTTCTCTACTTCCAAGATAGGCATTCCATAAATTGGTGAAGAAGGGTCGTCTTTTGCCGCAGGGTTGACCACGTCATTTGCCCCCAGAATCAAGACCACATTGGTACTACTCATTTGGTCATTGGCATCTTCCATTTCCAATAGCTTTTCATACAGCACATCTGCTTCTGCTAACAAGACGTTCATATGTCCCGGCATCCGTCCGGCAACAGGATGGATACCATAGGCAACTTCTACCCCTTTTTCTTCCAGAACTTTTTCCAACTCATGGCAGGTATGTTGTGCTTGTGCAACGGCTAATCCATAGCCTGGAATGATGAGTACTTTGCTGGCATAGGCCATTAATGTTGCGGTATCGTTCATGGAAATCTCTTTGTAGGTACCACCACCCTCTTTTGCAGCACCGGCGGCTCCTGGCTTGGCACCACCAAAGGATCCAAGCAATACGTTCTTGAGGGAACGATTCATGGCATTGCACATCAAAATAGTAAGGATGGTACCTGCTGAGCCAACTAGGATACCTCCGGTGAGCATCACTGGATTGTCATAGAGGAATCCGCCGAAGGCTGCGGCAACACCAGTAAATGAGTTGAGTAAGGAAATGACCACAGGCATATCCGCACCACCAATTGGCATCACAAACAAAATACCGTAGATCGCAGCCAAAGTAAGGATAGCATAGAACACTGGTAAGGTAGTAGCAAAGCCGGCCACCAGAGCTATTGACAGGCCAATGATCCCTGCAAACAACAAGAAGTTGATGATCTGTGCTCCGGGGATAGTTTTGTCTTTAATCTTTCCGGCCAACTTGCCCCAGGCGATCATGGAACCGGCAAATGACACCGTGCCAATCACAGCACCCAAGACAATAATCAAAAGATGGCCTCGGTGCATTTCCTCGGGATGGTGTTCCATAATCTTGTTGAACTCTACCATAGAAATGAGCATGGCACATGCACCACCGGTACCATTAAATAAACTCACCATTTCCGGCATGGCAGTCATTTGTACCTTCTTGGCAGCAAGTGTACCGATGACCCCTCCGACCAGGAGCCCACCAAATATCCAAGCATAATTACCCAGGTGGGACATATTCTCGGTTCGATATAAGAATATCGTTGCTAAAATGGCGATCAACATCCCTGCCGCAGCCACCAGGTTGCCTTTACGAGCCGATGCCGGATGGCTCAGCATTTTCAAGCCCAAGATAAAAGTGATGGAACCTATGAGGTAGCAGAACAGCAGGATTGAATTTTCTGCCAATACTTTTTGAAACAATTCGTTCATGTCTTTTCTAAAAAATTTTTGTTTGCGGGAGTGCTTCCTGCACGCTGTCTTTTTATTAGGTCTTTATCGGTACTAAAAAATTATTGGAATTATTTCTTTGGCTTTTTCTTGCCAAACATTTCCAGCATCCTGTCGGTGACTACAAAGCCACCGACCACATTCAGTGTGCCCAACACCACGGCGAGAAAGCCTAGGATGAGCGCAACAAAGTCGTTGGGCTCGGCACTACCCATTACTATGATGGCTCCGATAATGACCACTCCATGGATGGCGTTTGCTCCACTCATTAAGGGAGTGTGCAGCACACTTGGCACCCGGGAGATTACTTCGATCCCTAAAAAAATGGAAAGGATAACGATGGTAATGAGCCGATAGTTCGTTATGAAAAATGCAGCGAATTCTTGAAACATAATTAAGTTGGTTTTTTGCTCCGATGACAGTGCGTCCTTGCGGAAAAAATAAAATTGATTTAGTTCAGTAGTGTAGCCACTCGGTCATTGACGATTTGGCCGGCATGAGCAATAGCTGTTCCCTTCACGATGTCGTCTTCAAAGTTTAAGGCAATATTTCCATCCTTATCAAGGATAAGCTTTAAAAAGTTAAGGACGTTCTTAGCATACACTTTACTGGCATCTGCTGGAGCAGTTGCGGCAAGGTTGCTATTGCCAATGATAGTAACACCATTCACCACTACGGTTTCGTTGTTTTTGGTACCCGCAACATTGCCACCGGTAGAAGCGGCAATATCCACAATCACTGAGCCTGGGCGCATACTTGCGACCATTTCTTCGGTGATAATTACCGGGGCTTTTCGACCCGGGATTTGAGCTGTTGTGATGATGATATCGCTCTTCTTTACACTCTCCGCAAGTCGGGCTTTTTGTCGTGCCTGGAATTCTTCTGTTTGTTCCACCGCGTATCCGCCGGCTTTGCTCGCATCAGCAGCTCCTTCCACCTCAATAAATTTTGCCCCAAGGCTCATTACTTCTTCCTTGACAGCTGGGCGGGTATCGGACACTTCAATAACAGCTCCTAAACGCTTAGCGGTGGCAATAGCTTGTAGTCCGGCAACTCCAGCTCCTAGAATCACCACTTTGGCGGGAGGTATAGAGCCCGCGGCAGTCATAAACATGGGGAAGTATCGGCAATATTGACTTGCTGCCAGTAAGACCGCTTTATATCCGGCAATATTGGCTTGGGAGGACAGTACATCCATGCTTTGTGCGCGGGTGCTGCGCGGGATGGTATCCAAAGAGAAAACTGTGTAACCTTTACCCGCCCACTCTTTCATTAATGGGGCTTTAAAGAGTGGTTGGAATACGCCCATAAGAATGGTATTGCTCTTTATAGTTGTCGGTATGTTCTCGGGGTGGATTGTTAGCAAAATGTCTGCTTCGGAAAGCGCTGACGGCGCTACTAATTTACCCCCTACAGCTTCGTATTGTGCATCAGGATAAAATGCGGAATCGCCCGCCCCTTGGGCTATCCAGACTTGGACACCCATCTTGACTAGGGCTTGTGTTACTTCTGGAGTTAGAGATACTCTTGTTTCTGGGCTTGCTTCTTTCAGAACGCCTATAATCATGGTTTTTCACAGTTGGAAATGAACAGTATCAAAAGTGGATACGATGATGGTAAAGAAATGGAATTTTTTGCTAGAAAAGAAATCCAATCCGATGAATTTCTTGACAGCCGCCATCTTTATCCCTGAATAGGCAAACGAAACTTGAGCTAGCGGGACAAACTATTGCCACAATACTTCGAAAAAGGAATTCTGCACAATGCTTTTTGCACCGTTCAATCGGTCGCTCCAAGCAGGAAAGGCAGCGTCGACTACAAGATGTAATTACACATTTTGTACAAAATACGGGCACCTACATTAGCGTCAATACTGTTGCTGTTGGATCCGGAAGAAATTTCGTTGAGGTCGAAACCGATGATTTCGCGCCCACTTTGCTTCAATTGCCGGAACAAATACATGATTTGCTCCACCTCAAAGCCTCCCGGTACCGGCGTACCGGTATTGGGACAGAGCTTGGGATCTAAGCCATCGATATCAAAGGAGATATACACCTTTTGCGGCAACTCGGCTATAATCTCGGTACATTGTTGTTGCCAGGTCTTGCCACTATACTGCCCTTCCTTTATGTCTTGGTCAAAGAAGGTTTTCACACGATTGGGATTGCTTTGGATCATTTCCAATTCTTCATCACAATAGTCCCGAATGCCTACCTGAACCAACTTTTTGACTTGCGGTACCATTTCAAGTACATTGTACATGATGCTTGCATGGCTGTAGGTAAATCCTTCGTATGCCTTTCGCAAATCAGCATGTGCGTCGATTTGCAACACGCCGAAGGCTTCATGAAAATCGCCTAATGCAGCGATATAACCTAATGGTGTGCTATGATCACCACCTAACAAGCCGACTTTCTTACCGGCTTGCAATTGTGTCGTGGTCATTTCTTTTACCCAGTCGAAGAGCATACGACCACCATTATTCACTTCTTTTAGTTTGCTACAGAGTTGGCTATTGGCTTCCATTGTCCCGCCTTCAATAAGAAAGGAGATAATCAACTCAGCACACTGACGGAGAAAATCACTCTTCTTCAGGATATTCCGGTCAGCAGGTAGCATATAGAACCCTTTTTGCCAGCCATTAACTACGTCAGGATCGTATAAATCTACTTGAAGGCTTGCGTCAAAAATATGCTCGGGTGCTCGCGCGGTGCCTTGCCGATAAGATACGGTGACTTCCCAGGGTACGGGCAGGAGCACTACTTGTGCGGTATCTTCTGTAAAGGGCAATCCAAATATATTGTTTGACTGAAGTCCTACGGAGTTGGGGTCAAAACCCTCAAGCGGATTGTGCAAAACGATAATTTTTTAGGAGGGCAAAGTTAAGTGTGTCGCGCTCATTTTTATACCAAATGATACCGGCTGACTCATCCGTTTTGGGTACGGGATGTTACCGCGCTTTTAAATACATTGCCTAGAAATGGCTAATGTGATTCCTGTTGAATTTCACAGTGATACTTGTTTCTTGCTGAATGAGTATTTAGAATTTGGGTTGGCTAACCAAACAATGAGTTTAACCACAAGAATATTGGCAATAATGCCTAGTACTGCACCAACGATACAGTCAATTGTGGAAATGGGTTGTACTGTGGCTATTATTCGGAAATAGAGGATAGAAATGGGTAGAAAGAAAAGTAGGGAGCTTGCCATACCCGGATTGAAATATCGCTTTGCTTTGATATTAAAAATGAAGCAGTGGGCAATGATATTTCCGCAAGAGATGAGCATGGAAAGCAGGCCCAGCCACATGGCCTTTTCAGCAAATAGTGCGGCAAGCAGGTAAATCAGCCAGCCACCCAATACATTGATATATAGTGCGGTTTGTGGATTGAGTGGGTACCTGTCGGGTTGTTTGCTTTTGAATAATGAAGTATTGATCATTCCCGGGAATGTGCCGACAATTCGGTATTCTTCCAATTGGTGCCAGAATAGTGCAATAAGACTCAGCCACATCAGTATTTGGTAGGAGCTGAGCTGGTGGTGTACAGAAAAAACATAGGCGATAACTATCAATGATAGTCCACCACCTATGTCAAACCAATGGTTTCGAAAAAAATCCATTCTAGGCATAGCACAAAGAAATCGTGCCACGGAATAGCTCGCCCCTACCGGACGGCGCCCCGATAGCAGTGGAAAGCCCTGAATGAAGCGTAGTGCAACGCAGCGAAATGAAGGCTTGGAACGTATAGCGGGAAATGCGCCCCCAAAAATCCCCTTAGTACTTCTTGTATCGGCTAGTCTTCCAGGTAGCCAAACTTCCCTTGGTTATACTCATTGAATGCTTCCACGAGTTCTTGTCGGGTGTTCATTACAAAGGGGCCATGAGCGGCAATTGGTTCTTTAATTGGTTCGCCGCCCAAGACTAAGACAAGGGCATCTTCGTTGGCTTGGATAGAAAAGTGTGTCCCGTCATTATTCATAAGGACCAAATGGTCGGTCGGTGCCTCTTCAGTGCCATTAACGACTACGCTTCCTTCCAGAACCAAGATAGCTGTTGTGTAGCTGGTGGGAAAATCAAACTTTGCCTCAGCACCCTTCTTCATCCTAACATTGAAGAGGTTGATTGGCGTGAAGGTGGATGCGCTGCCCGGGGTTCCTTGATAGTTGCCGGCAATCACTTCTACAGTGCCTAAACCATTGGGCAAGGCTACTTGTTTTATTTGATCTTTGGTGATGGCTTGGTATTTAGGGCTGCTTTTTTTGTCTTTGGCCGGCAGGTTCACCCAGAGCTGCACCATTTGAAATAAGCCACCGTTTTTGCTCCATTCTTCTTCATGAAATTCTTTGTGGAGTACGCCGTTTCCTGCAGTCATCCATTGAACATCACCTTCGCCAATCACGCCACCACCGCCGGAGCTATCATGGTGTTGTACTTTCCCTTTGTAGGCAATCGTTACTGTTTCGAATCCTTTGTGTGGGTGCACGCCAACTCCCTTTGGTTGTTCGCTGGGCGGGAAGTAAAAAGCGGAGTTGTAGTCGAGCATGATGAAAGGGTCCATGCGCTGCATATCCATCCTAAAGCCACTGGGGATATAATTATGTACTCTAAAGCCATCGCCAACAAAATGGGGCTCCCGAGGTGCTGCTACTAGTTCTACTGTTTTTGTGTTCATGATTTATCCGTTTTTGTAGTGCAAAGCTAGCGATACACTATAGCGGCTAGCATTGACCTAGGATAAGAACTGAGAAACAAGCGCAGTTTGGTTTTTCTTAAGTACCATCGATGGTCTATTGCTTCATTTATTCATCCTCCAGGTGGGTGTTGTATGTGGCAATGACATGTTTGTACAGGGATTCATATTGAGGGATGATGGTGCTTTTCTCAAAATGGCGGGCTTGGTTCAAAGCGGCGTCCTTGGCGGCTTCCAGCTTTGCTTCATCGCCAAGTAAGGCAATGGCATGTGTGGCCATATCGTCAACATCGCCAACATTGCTGAGAAAGCCGGTGAGCCCGTGGATATTGATTTCCGGGATGCCGCCGGCATTGGATGAGATAACGGGTACCGCACAGGCCATGGCTTCCAGTGCTGCTAAGCCGAAGCTTTCATACTGCGAAGGCAAAATAAACAAATCGGAAATGGAAAGGATTTCTTCCATCTGCTCTTGTTTTCCCAGGAAACGTACTTCATGGTGTACCGCTAATTTTCGGGAAAGCTCTTCGACATGTTGCCGTTCCGGGCCGTCACCGATCATGAGCAATTTGGAAGGGATTTTCTCAAGGACTTTGGCAAAGACTTGTATCGCATCTTCCACTCGTTTCACTTTTCTGAAGTTGGAAACATGCACGAGAATCTTCTCATCATTTGGTGCGAGCATTTTTTTGAAATGTGCTTTATCACTCTGATGGAAGCGAGATGTATCCACGAAGTTGGGGATTACTTTTATCTCCTTGGTAATGGGGAATGAGTTGTAAGTTTCATCGCGCAGGTTTGCGGAAACTGCAGTAATGGCATCGC
Source organism: Bacteroidota bacterium (assembly GCA_018267675.1). Lineage (GTDB taxonomy): Bacteria > Bacteroidota > Bacteroidia > Chitinophagales > Chitinophagaceae > UBA1952. The sequence goes on along the minus strand of JAFDYA010000109.1, from coordinate 1,890 downwards.
TTTCGTTGATGGAGAACGTGACTACCGGCGCATAAGTAGCATCCTTACCTACAAGGGTGATATCTGTGCCGTGAAGTGTAGTGATGAAAGGGATGTCCTTGTTTATCTTCTTTAGAATCTGCTTGGCGAAATAGGCTGCTGAGGCATGAGGGATGGCATAGTGTACATGGAGCAAATCCAGGTCATGGTTGGCAATCACACTCACCATGGTGCTAGTCAGTGCCGATTCGTAGGGTGGAAAATCAAACAGTGGATAGGTTGGAACGGAGACTTCGTGGTAGTAAATATTGGGGTGAAAGTGAAGTCTGACGGGCTGTTGATAGGTGATAAAATGCACTTCATGCCCTTTTTCGGACAAGGCCATACCCAGCTCGGTAGCCATCACACCGGATCCACCAAAAGTTGGATAACAAACGATACCTATTTTCAAAATAAATTGCTTCTTAAGAATTAAAAATTGAAAGTACCTGAATCGGTGCTAATAGGCTCAATGATGCTATAAAGGTCATTAAGGCGAAGCCGCCATCAATACGCCCGTGCAAAAAGAACGCGTTGCTTGCTTGGTTTACCGCTGAGGATACATTTTCCGTCTTCTTGTTCATTATCCAGGGGAATGCAGCGAATGGTAGCCTTGCTCAATTCCTTGATCTTTTCTTCGGTTTCAGGAGTTCCGTCCCAGTGAGCTAAAATGAAGCCGGGTGTGTTATCCAGAGCATGGACAAAGCTATCCCAGTCGTCAACCTTACGGGTATTTGCATTTCGGAAATCGGTGGCTTTTGCCAGCATGTTTTGCTGAATCTCAACCAAAAGATTTTGAACTGTAGCTTCAATACCCTCCACGCTAATGGAAGCTTTTTCCCCCTTATCGCGACGGGCCAGTTCTACAACGTTCTGTTCCATATCCCGCAAGCCCATGGCCATTCTTATTGGCACGCCTTGCAATTCATACTCGGCGAATTTCCATCCTGGGCGAGAAGTATCATCATTATCTACTTTTACACGGATACCGGCTGCACGAAGTTTTCCGGCAATTTCATTCATCCGGGCATCGATCTGGTCAACAGAGTCCGGCCCTTTATAGATAGGTACGATCACCACCTGGGTGGGTGCCAATTTGGGCGGGAAAACTAAGCCTTTATCGTCGCTATGCGCCATGACCAAAGCACCAATTAAGCGGGTGCTTACGCCCCAGGAAGTAGCCCATACATAGTCCAATTGGTTGTTCTTGTCCGAAAAGGTGACTTCAAAGGCTTTTGCAAAATTTTGCCCCAAGAAATGTGAGGTACCCGCCTGTAGTGCCTTACCATCCTGCATCATGGCTTCAATTGTATAAGTATCTTCAGCTCCGGCAAAACGTTCATTTGCGGTTTTTACCCCACGAATAACCGGCAGTGCCATCCATTCTTCTGCAAACTTGGCGTAGATCTCCAGCATTTGTTTAGTTTCCGCAATGGCTTCATCGGCGGTAGCATGAGCGGTATGACCTTCCTGCCAAAGGAACTCTGTCGTGCGCAAAAACAGGCGGGTACGCATTTCCCAGCGTACCACGTTTGCCCATTGGTTGATGAGCAAGGGCAGGTCTCGATAGCTTTGTACCCAGGTCTTGTATGTATTCCAGATGATCGTTTCAGAAGTGGGGCGTACAATGAGTTCTTCTTCCAGCTTGGCTTCGGGATCAACAATAACGCCGGTACCTTCGGGGTCGTTTTTGAGGCGATAATGGGTGACTACGGCGCATTCCTTTGCGAAGCCCTCAACATGTGCCGCTTCTTTACTCAAAAAACTTTTAGGAATGAAAAGAGGAAAATAGGCATTTTGGTGGCCGGTGTCTTTAAACATCTTGTCCAAGGCATCCCGCATATTCTCCCAGAGTGCAAAGCCACGAGGCTT
>JAFDYA010000108.1 GCA_018267675.1 Bacteroidota bacterium | reverse complement strand
TTCTTTCTCCGAAGGCGAGATTTAGTATTGCGTTGCAGATTTTGTGTAGCAGGAATTAAAAATTCTGTAGAACTGATAAGATAGCGTAACTGTTGCCCTGTGGCTCTCCGATGATCTTCCCTTGAATCTTCTCCTAGAAAATCTACAAGATTTTCAAAATTTAGGACCGGAACTTTCCCTATTGCTAGGCATAACTCAATGAGTTTACTTGTTTTGTGATCAAAGTCGCCATTGAGAATTTGAGAAACATACCCTTTACTTACACCTAGTGTTTTAGCAAATTCAGTTTTGGAAATTTTATTCTTCGAGAGATAATTGTTTACCTGCTCAAAAAGATCGCAATTTATTTTTGTGAGCCAATATTCTTTACTGCTTAGTAATTCTTTTCTACTTATCATTTTGGATGCTCTTTAAATAGTCTTTCTTAAATGCTCTAAATTTTGGAATATCTTTCTTTTGGGTATTCTTGTAGCCACCATAGGCTACAATTTTGCCTGCTTTCTCTATATGAAAGACATATACTCGGAGGTGCTTTGATTTAAATTCGTACTCTTTGACAAGTTCTTTATTTGGAGTAATGTCTTTGAATTTTGTCTGTGGAAGCATCTTCAATTTTGCAACCAAATCCATTAGGGCAAAAATGGTCAAGAGCTCAGAATAGTATTGTTTTGTTTGTTCTATCTCCATACAATAAGCGCTAAATTGGCCAGATCCATTTACGATTAGTTCGAAAAATTCCTGAACTCCGCTAATAGCTTCAATCTTCCTTAGAACAAACTTACTCATAAAAAGTTTACCTCAAACTAAACTGGCAGAATTTAATATCTTATTTCAGACTCTTAACAAAAGTAGTAAAAGAATAGCTATTTTTAACAATCGTAGGATTAGTGCAATAGGCTAAATAATTTTCTATTACCGTTCCCCCTTCTTCGTCATCTCTTTCTTCCGCACCACAATCCATTCGTCCAGGTTTACTTGGAAGGGGAGTTTGCCCAGTTGAACAGTGGCTTTTTTATCTTTTATAGCACTGAGCCTGCCCACTTGATGGTTGGTTTTATGCCGCACCAAATCGCCAATGACCGGAGTACCCCCGATGATGTCAAAGCCTTTGTCGGCTTTCTTGGCTGCCGATGCATTTCCGGCGATCTGCTTACGCCTGAAGAGCACATTTTCGGCAGCAGCGAGCACGGTTTGCTTGTCTTCGCTACGTTTCCAGTCTTGGATGATTTGCTTGAATTTTCGCTCCATGTCGCGGAGGTATTCGAGCTCTTCTTTCTTGATTTTGTTTTGGAGCTTCAGCGTTTCATAATGTTGCTTGAGCCGTTCCTTGTCAATTAGTCTTTCATATTCCGCCTTTAGGCGTTCTGTGGCCACCATAGCCACTTCCAGGCTTTTTTCTTTGTCGTTGAGCCGTACGCTTTGCTGCTCCGTTTGGTGGAGTATTTTATCCAATTTTACATGGCCACGTTCGGTGAGGTTTCGGGCGCGGGCAATGATTTTTTCGGGCAGACCGCTTCTTTGGGCAATGGCAAAGGTGTAGGAGGATCCGGGTTTGCCGGTACTGAGTTGGTAGAGCGGTTCCAGATGTTCTTCGTCAAAGGCCATGGCACCATTGAATATCCCATTCACTTTGCCGGCCATTACTTTGAGGTTGAGGTAATGGGTGGTGATGATACCGATGGCATTTTTCCGCGCTAGTTCTTCTACTATTGCTTCAGCAAAAGCCCCGCCCAGAGCGGGATCAGAGCCGGATCCGAGTTCATCAATAAAGAATAGTGTTTTGCCGTTGGCGAAGTCCATGAAATACTTCATATCGCGGAGGTGAGCGGAGTAGGTGCTTAGTTCATGCTCTATGCTCTGCGTATCGCCGATATGGATCATCAATTGTTTGAAAATGCCTATTTCGCTTCTTGGGTCGGCGGGGATGAGCATGCCGGCCTGGGTCATGAGTTGGAGCAGGCCTGCCGTTTTCATGCTCACGGTTTTGCCACCGGCGTTGGGACCACTGATGATGAGGATGCGTTGGTTGCGGTCCAGGTGAAGGTTGAGCGGGACTATTTTCTTACCGGTGCTTTTACTCTGGAGTTGTAGGATGGGGTGGCGTGCTTGGATCAGTTGCAGTCCGGGATGTGGCGTGATGAGCGGTAGTTCGGCGGCCATTTCTTGCGCCAGTACTGCCTTTGCACGGATGAAGTCATACAGACCAACCAGGTGATAATACTGCTGTAATAATGGCGCGAAAGGCGCAAGTGTGGCGGTAGTAGCTTGTAAGATTCTATGGATCTCTCTAGCTTCTTCCCGCTCCAAGCCAAAGACTTTATTGTTGAGTTCTATCGTTTCTTCCGGCTCTATAAACACTGTTTTTGCGCTATCGCTTTCGCCATGTAGGATACCCCGCACTTGCCGTTTGTACTCTGCAAGCACAGCCACGGTTCGTCTTCCATTGAGGAAGCTTTCACTGATATCGGCTAGCTGGCCGGCTTTGCTCAGCTTGCGGAGTACCTGTTCGAATGTTCGGCGGAGGTTCTGGCGGGAGCTGGTCAGTTCGTTGCGGATTTGGAGCAATTCTCGAGAGGCATTGTCCCGCAGGCTACCATTTTCGTCCACAACTTTGACGATGATTTTTACAATTTCCGATTCGTAGATAAGTCCTTCTGTCAGGGCTTCTAAATGCGGGAAGAGGCCTGTATGGCCTTTGAACCAAAGCAAGACAGAGTGGATAGTCTTTGCCAGTTCGGCAAAGGCCAATAAGCGATCGGCAGGCAGTACGGCATCGCGCACAGTGAGGAGCCGGAGTTCTTGTTTTAGGTTTTGGGTGAATCCGCCGGGGAAGTAGTCGCCACCGCCGAGGGTATTCTTAAATTCAGCAGTTTGCTTTAGTGCTTTTTCTATGAGTTCAATACGACTCATAAAGCGCATAGCTTCCACGCGGGCACGAGCTTCGTCTGTCCGGCATTTTTCAAAAAGCAATGCCTTTACTTTGACAAATTCCAGACTATGGGCAGCATGTTCAGGGTAGAGTTGCAGCATTCCTCGGTGCGATTAATTCAGAAATATTCTCGCGCAAAATTCCCTAAAAATTTCTGTCGCTTGTATTGAATCATAAAACTGGCCGGCTCCGTGCGGCACAATTGCCTTGGAGCGTATCTTTACGCCCATTTTTAGAAAATTTAATTGAATGCATTCTTTAAAGAAATTGGCCTTATTGTTTCCCGTATTGGCTTTGATGAGCTCTTGCTCCACAGATTTTGAAGTCAACGCACCCTACCGTCCGATTACAATTGTATATGGGCTGCTCGATATGGCGGATACAGCACAATACATCCGAATTCAAAAGGCTTTTTTGGATGAGCATCTGTCTTCTATTGACATGGCACAAACGAATGATTCCAACTATTATGATCCGGCAATCTTGTCTGTGCATTTAAAAGAAATAAGCAATGGTGTTGTCTTGAACGATTATGTTTTGAGTCGGGTGGACTTGGCGGATGAGGGCTATCCGAAGAATGTACCTGGGAGCTTCAGCGGGCCCAACAAAAATTATGCATACAAATACAAAGGACCCCTGAATTATTTGAGCACCTACCGCTTGGTAATTACCAATTCAAAGACCGGTGAAGTGGATTCTGCGGAGACCGCTGTGATCCTCAACCAGCGCACGCCACAACCCTATGGTTTCACCAGCCAGCAGTTCAATGACATCACCCGTATCGCATTCTCGGCCCCAGGGAAAAATGTATTTACCCTTCAGTCAAATATTCCATCAAATGCCGGTATTACTGAGGCCGTGCTCCGAATGCATTGGGTGAATAAAACAGGAATAAGCCAACAGGACGATTCCGCGGATTTTCGAATTCCGGCCAATGCGCAAAAAAGTAGCAATGTGATTGCCGTCTATGATCCATTTCAAATTGACATCCAAGATTTCCTAAAGAGTGCTGTCGGTACTGCTCCCGCCGGCGTGGAACGCTATCTGGATAGCACGGATATTTATATGTGGGCTGGCGGCGCAGACTATGCCACCTATGTCACCGTGAACAATTCACAAGGTGGGCTTACAGCAGATCAAATTCATCCTACCTATACCAATATTAAAGGGAAAAATGTGCTCGGACTTTTCTCCAGCCGCACCTTTATCGTTCGTCGCAATATTGGCCCCACTTATCCATCATTGGATACACTATTGAATAAAGAAAGCCTCAAACCTCTGAATTTCAAAGGGGTGTCCGATCATTAGTGCGCACTGCCGCTTTGGTCAGTTTTCTTGTTTTTTACCGTCGTTTCTGCACTACAAGCGTAGGGAGTTTGTTTCATTTTGACAGCAAATGTGACAATATTTCCAACGGATGCGGCATGGCATTTTTATTGAACAAGCTAAGGCCGTAGGCGCAAGGAATAGGCTAGGGGCAATATAATATAGGCTCAGGTCTTCATCCTTCAAGCGAACACAAAACAATTAGAATAAAAAAACAAATAGAACTATGGGAAAAATTATCGGAATTGACTTGGGCACCACCAATAGCTGTGTGTCCGTGATGGAAGGCAGCGAACCTGTCGTAATTGCTAATGACGAAGGGCGCCGGACCACCCCCTCCATTGTTGCATTTTTGAAGAATGGCGAACGCAAAGTGGGCGACCCGGCCAAACGTCAGGCCATTACCAACCCTACAGCGACAATCCAATCTATCAAACGCTATATGGGGCGTCGGTTTGACGAAGTGGGTGAGGAAATTACCCACAACTCCTACAAAGTAGTGAAGGGGGATAACAACACGACCCGTGTGGATATTGATGGCCGTCTTTATACGCCACAAGAAATATCTGCGATGATTCTTCAAAAAATGAAGAAGACAGCCGAAGACTTTTTGGGTCAGGAAGTGAATGAAGCCGTAATCACCGTACCGGCATACTTCAACGATGCACAACGCCAAGCCACTAAAGAAGCCGGAGAAATTGCAGGCTTGAATGTGCGCCGGATCATCAATGAGCCCACCGCAGCTGCCTTGGCCTATGGCCTCGACAAGCAACATAAGGATTCTAAGATCGCGGTGTTTGACCTTGGCGGCGGTACGTTTGATATCTCTATTTTGGAACTGGGCGATGGCGTGTTTGAAGTAAAAAGCACCAATGGCGATACCCACCTGGGCGGAGACGACTTTGACAAAGTGATCATGGATTGGTTGGCAGATGAATTCAAGAAAGATGAAGCCATAGACCTGCACAAAGACCCCATGAGCTGGCAAAGGCTGAAGGAAGCTGCAGAAAAGGCAAAGATTGAATTGTCCTCTTCTCAAGAAACAGAAATCAACCTGCCCTACATCACTGCTGTGGATGGTGTGCCCAAACACTTGGTTCGTAAGTTGACTCGTGCCAAATTTGAACAACTATCGGACAAATTGGTAGAGCGCACCTTAGAGCCATGCCGCAAAGCCCTGAAGGATGCCGGAATGCAGACTTCGGAGGTGGACGAAATCATCTTGGTAGGTGGCTCAACACGCATTCCAAAAATCCAAGAAGTAGTAGAGAAATTCTTTGGTAAGAAGCCAAATAAGGGCGTGAACCCCGATGAAGTAGTAGCGATCGGTGCTGCTATCCAAGGTGGCGTGCTTACCGGCGACGTGAAAGATGTCTTACTGCTCGACGTGACCCCACTTTCCCTAGGCATCGAGACAATGGGCGGTATCATGACCAAATTGATCGACGCGAACACCACCATCCCAACAAGAAAAACAGAAACGTTTTCCACCGCTGCGGATAACCAACCAAGCGTGGACCTGGTCGTCTTGCAAGGGGAGCGCCCAATGGCCAAAGACAATAAGAGCTTAGGTCGTTTTAACCTGGATGGCATCCCACCGGCACCACGTGGCGTACCACAAATCGAAGTGACTTTTGATATTGATGCCAATGGTATTATCCATGTTACGGCTAAGGACAAAGGCACCGGCAAACAACAGAATATCCGCATTGAAGCAGGTTCTGGCTTGAGCAAAGACGAAATTGAAAAGATGAAGAATGAAGCTAAAGCCAATGAAGCTGCCGACAAGGAAGTGCGGGAGCGTGTGGAAAAACTAAACATGGCCGATGGGTTGATCTTCAGTTCTGAAAAGCAATTGAAAGAATATGGCGATAAGATTCCTGCTGATGAAAAATCTAAGATTGAAGCAGCTTTGGAAGAACTCCGCACAGCACACAAAAGCGAGAATCTTGCTGCGATAGATACTGCAATGGAGCAATTGAATACCGCTTGGCAAGCCGCTTCCCAACATATGTATGCCGGAGGAGACCAAGCTGGTGCTCCCGGCGCTGATCAAGGTGCTGCCGGAGGCAATGCTGAAAGCAACAAAGAAGGTGAAGTGGCCGACGCAGAATATGAAGAAGTGAAATAGGAACAATAATAAGCGCAATGATTAAGCGGTCGTCTCAAGAGAGATGGCCGCTTATTTTTTTGCGTACAATTATATCATGTTTTGTTGGCTTTTATAGTGGAAAAGTAAACGCCAGCACCATATCCTACGCGCACGTTGGTGCGCAAGCCACCAGCCCCTCGCTCCTAATCAGTACAAAGAAAACCGGAGGAGTAATTATCGGAAATAGTAGTAGCTTTACGAATAATCTTGTTTCCGTGAAAATTGCAGATTATCCAAATGTCGGTGTTAGCCCATACCTAGCTTGGAGCTTTGGCAATCAGAGCAATTTCCGTAATTGTGCTTTTAGTGCCACTATGCCTATTACCGGCTTTGTGGAAGGCAACCATATTAATGGATTGAGGATATTAGGCTGCAGCTTCACGAATAATCCTAGCCTGCCACAACCAAGGACGGCGCTCGGAGTGTATGGTACCGATTTTGGCGTCACTATTGATCAGCTTTTTCCCTTTAACGGTACGGGCAATGCCGTGCCGCCCATACCTAGCTCCTTCAGTGGTTTGGACTATGCTGTCCGGCTCAAAACAGTGAACGGTACCACCAGCGCGACAGTACGGAATAGTACCTTCAACAATAATACAATTGCCGTGATGACGGACGGAGTACCTGCTCCAAACATCAGTTACAATAGCTTTACCCTGCCTTCCGGCACGGTTGCCGCTAATGCCTTGGGCGTAGTCGTGAATACTGGTAGTGGCTATCATGTGGCGCACAATAGCTTTAGCGCCGCTAACGGCAGCGTGTATGGTACCGGGGTCAATATCATTAATACCGGTAGCGATATTAATCAGGTACATAGTAACGATTACCAAGGACTCTGGTGCGGCAATCTGAGTAATTTCTTGAATAGAAGTTCAATTTCGTTTTTACAAACCGGCCTCCAGTTTTTGTGCAATACGGATAAGGACAATACGCATGATATAGCCGCACGGGGCCATTTCAATCTTGGGGGCAGCATAGAAGGTATGGCACCCAACCAAGGGAGTGCCGCCAATGCCGCCGGTAATACCTTCAGCCCATCAGCATTGTATAATATCTATAATTACACCAGCGAAGTGCAAGCGGTGAATTATTATTACGCACTAGGGCAAATGCCGAATACTGTTTATGGAACAACTCCTATTTTGACACTCAATTTAGGAAATTGTGACTATCCTTTTGACAATAACGGCAGTACAGGCGGCGGCCCGGCTATTGGCAATGGTGGCCCCATTGGGCCTCTCTCTCGGGCACGGGTCACGTATTATATGAGCGATTCTACAGGCATGGCTCATGCCGATAGCCTGGATCAGGCACTCAGCGACTGGGGTAGCCCCTATGCCGAGCTGACCAAGGCAGACCTGTTGATGGAGCAGGGAGATGCAAATCAGGCCAATACTGTTTATAATGCTATTGTGAGCACCCATAGCCTGAGCGGTACGGAGGCTGATGAATTTACACTTTGGGGGCGGCGCTTGCTCGATATTCGGATCAGCCAGCTACAAGATAGCCTGAGCCGCTACGAATTGGACAGTGCTCAGGTGGAGAACCTGGAGGGGATTGCCGACAGCGCCCATCTATGGGCCAAAGTACGCGCCCGCAATTGGCTCAGTGCATTTGATGGCCGGAGCTTTGCCACGGAGATGTTGTTTCCTGGGGATACCACACAGGCAAGCCAGCAGCGGATGCTCCCGGCAAATGCGGAGGAAGTTTATGTGTTAGCGCCTAATCCGGTGAAAGGAACACTACAGCTTGACTACCATAAAATGACGGAACAAACCGAAATATTTACGATTAGTGACGTGTCGGGTCGTGTGCTGTTGACTACAGAGTTAAAAGGCCTATCGGGCACTAAAGCCATATCGCTTTCGGACTTGAGTGCAGGAGTTTATTTTTATAAAATAAGTCTTGGAAAAGAGCTAAAGCAAACCGGTAAATTTGTGAAACAGTAGAATGAATAAGTTTTTGGTCATAATATTTTTGGGTATCTCGCTATCATCAATAGTGAGTGCCCAAACTTATTTTAATAAACGTGCCACGCTGCATTCATTGGGCGCACCGATTTATGGAGTATTGGAATTGAATAATGGAAATTACATGACCACTTCATATTGCGTTGATAGCATTAATCATTTGGGTGGTGGTTGGTTTTTAGGTGTTCCAGGTATTAGGGGGACTTTGTGGGATCCTAACGGAGCGATCATTGCAGATACATTTTATCAAAGGCAGGATAAAGGATCAATTGCGCCAATTGGCAACGGAATAGTACAGATTGAAGACGGCAGCATAATGATTGGTGCGCTTGGTGGTGATACTTCTGGTCACGCTTTTATATACATTACAAGGTGGGACACTTTGGGTAAATTGCATTGGATTAAGCAATATGATAAACCATACTGTTACACGGTTCAGCTAGATGGAAATAGCTGGGGCATCACAGATATGAAACAAGATAGTTCAGGTAATTGGATCATTTTATCTACTTATCAATGTGGCATCAAATACGTAACCGGCTATACGAATCTCATGCTAAGCAAGTTCGATTCAGATTTTAATGTACTGTGGCATCATCCTTTGGATGATACCTTTTTGGATCATTCAGGCGGGCACATCATTATCAATCGGGATAATTATATTGTGTCGGGCAATGTCCGGACTGGTCAGGAGGTGCACAAAAACTTCCGCTAT
>JAFDYA010000107.1 GCA_018267675.1 Bacteroidota bacterium | reverse complement strand
AGAAGGAAATGTTTGCTCAAGCTGCCGAAAGTATGAGCTTGGAGGAGGCGATGAAGGGTGCTGATGTGTTTATCGGCCTATCTAAAGGAGGAGTTGTGAGTGGTGATATGGTGAAAAGTATGGCGGACAATCCTATTGTCTTTGCATTAGCCAACCCCAATCCGGAGATTGGGTATGAAGAAGCAAAGGAAGCTCGTCCGGATGTTATTATGGCTACCGGTCGGAGTGACTATCCCAATCAGGTGAATAATGTGTTGGGTTTCCCCTACATTTTTCGGGGCGCGCTGGATGTGCGGGCAAAGGCAATAAACGAAGAAATGAAATTGGCTGCTGTAAAGGCTTTGGCGAAGTTGGCTAAGGAGCCGGTTCCGGATCTTGTGAACGTAGCATATAATGAAAAAAGCCTTCATTTTGGCCCGACCTACATCATCCCTAAACCGATAGATCCTCGGTTGTTAACAGCCGTAGCCCCCGCCGTAGCTAAGGCGGCTATGGACAGTGGGGTAGCGCGGATCGGTATTGAAGATTGGGAAGCTTATGAAAACCAGTTGCACAATCGTTTGGGAGCTGATGATAATTTGCTTCGGTTTATTGTGAATAAAGCTAAGCAAGCACCGAAGCGGGTTGTTTTTGCAGAGGCTGAAAATCTGAAAGTGCTGAAAGCGGCTCAAATTGCCTTTGATGAGGGTATTGCAACACCGATTTTGTTGGGGAATGAGGAGGTGATTCGGCAGTTAATTTCGGAGCATTCCTTGCAATTGGAAGGCGTAGAGATTATTGATCCACGCAGTGAGCAAATGGCGGGTAAAATTGCTGATTTTGGTGAAGCTTTTTTCGAAAAGCGGAAGCGCCGAGGCTATAACCTTTTTGAGGCAAGGAAGGCCATGAAAGATCGAGTTCATTTTGGCTGTATGATGGTGGAGAAAGGGGAAGCGGATGCCTTGATTTCGGGCCTTACCCGAAATTATCCGGATACGGTAAAACCGGCATTGCAAATCATCGGTTTGGAGGAGGGCGCGAGGAAAGTAGCCGGTATGTATTTGATGCTTTCCAAGCGAGGGCCTTTATTTTTTGCAGACACTACTGTCAATTTTAACCCCAGTGTTTCGGAGTTGATTGATATTACAATCCTGACCACAAAGGAAGTTGAACAATTTGGTATCAAGCCAAAAGTGGCCATGCTTTCTTATTCCAATTTTGGTTCCTCAGATTCGCAAGAGGCGCAGGTCATGCGGGATGCGGTGGCAGAATTGCGTCGGAACTATCCGGATTTGATTGTGGATGGTGAGGTGCAAGCTGGTGTTGCGTTTAATCAGGATTTGCTGCGGGAGAATTATCCTTTTTCTCCTTTAGCCAATGAAACACCGAATGTGTTGATTTTTCCCAATCTTGCAGCAGGGAACATTGCCTACCATCTCATGCAAGAAGTGGGGGGCGCGGAGGCCGTAGGACCAATACTACTAGGGTTAAAGAAACCGGTGCATGTTTTGCAGTTGGGGAGCAGTGTCCGGCAAATCGTGAATATGATAGCGATTGCCGTGGTGGACGCGCAGGTGAAATGCAGTGGCTAAGCAGGGAAGAAATTTAACCCATATTGTACCCTTGCTTGGTGGACGTCAACGACCGTCAAACTGCTTAAGCAGGCTGCTAAAAAAATTGCCACGTAAAAAGTAAATTGGAATCTAGCGGCGCCTAGTTGTCGTTTTTGTCTTTATTGAGACCCAGGGCTTTCTCGAATACCTGAAAAAAGGTGATGAAGAAGATCTTAAAATCTAACCAACCATTGCGGTGTTTTAGGTAGTAGATATCCCATTGGATCCGTTTCCTGAGTTCCCTTTCGCCGCCAATTTCTCCGATAAAGCCTTTGACCTGAGCCATACCTGTTATGCCGGGAACCGCATGGTGGCGAAGGTTATAGTAAGGAATGGTCTTAGAATAAAAGCGGGTATGATAGAGCATGTGCGGGCGTGGCCCCACAATACTCATGTCTCCCAAAAGGACATTAAAAAATTGCGGAAGTTCATCGATATGTGTCAAGCGCAGGAAATGCCCTATCGGGGTAATTCGTTTGTCACCGGTAGTAGCTTGCTTCGTATTGGCTTCGTTATTCAGGTACATTGTCCGGAATTTGTAGCAGTCAAATTCAAGACCGAGGTAGCCTGTTCTTTCTTGAACAAATAGTACGGGGCCTTTTGAGCTTAGTTTGATGAGCAGCGCAATTATCGGATAAAGCCAGGTGAGGATAAACAGAATTACAGAAAGTGAAATGGCAATATCAACAATGCGCTTTGACTTTAGGTAGTAAGACGATGGATTGTCGACCAAATATCGATCGTTGATTTCTTCAAACATTTCTCGTAGCCCGGCAAGCTCCGATTGAGGCGGAGCCTGGATGCTTGTGTTGGTACGAAAAGCTTGCTGAATGATCACGTTGGCTATGGATATTGCTTTATATCAATGGTCTTATTGCCCGAGGGGTATAAATTGGGCGCAAATGTCCGAAATTATGACTTAACAAACGGTTTAAAGTTCAATTTCGTTGCTGAAGCTTTTTGTCTTTTAACATCCTGCCAATAAAGAGTGCTGATAAAGGCCCAAAATATTATACCGGATTGTGTCTGTAGTGCGGATTCTTGTACCATAAACAGCAGGCTAGTCAAATGGAACACAGCAAAGAATAGAGGTTGGGAAGAACGGCTTAGGTAAAAGAACGGTAGTAGTACAAATATTAGCAACAGCAATAATCCCGGGATGCCTAGCGATACAAAGGCTTCTAAATACATATTGTGTAGATTCATCCCCTGGATAAGGTTGTAACTTTTCTCTTGATGTTCTTCGGTGAGTCCGAGCCGGGCAAATTTTTCATTTTGAATTGTGTGCGTATCACCATTCCCACTACCACTCAGCCAGAGTTGATGTTCTTTTACATTTTCAAAGCCGCAGCGCCAGACAAATAGCCGTAGTGTGAGGTTGTTGAAGTGAGGGATAGTGTCTCGGTAGTCGGGGAGGAAAGCAATTTGGATATTTCGACTCATTACCGCTCGATATCGGCGTTCGATAGGATTGCCGGTAAGGCTAATTGTTGCTACGATACTACTTGCAGCTACTAATACCAGTAGGGCTTTCAACCAAGCTTTTCCCGAATTTTTGAACAATTTGAAAAGAAACAGGGGAAGGACGATAAATACGAAGGCAACAATAAGTAGGCGGGATGAAAGCAATAGTAGGAAGACCATGAGAAAGGTGGTACAACTCCATTTAAGAATTTGCCAATATCCTTTAAAAAGGAAGCTCCAGTTGGCTAACAACAAAAGTGCAAGTGCGGTGATGACATACCAACCCGTATATACAGCATTGGCTGCCTGTCCGGCCACTAGGTCATGATAAAAAAAATGCTTAATCAGGCCATCCTTTTGCCAACGTAGGTAAGCACTGGCCACTGCCACAATTCCGGTTGTGGTAATGGTGAGGGAGAATAGTGCAAGGATTCGTTCTCTTCGTTTTTCAGTGATGTTTGCTCCGGCACCGAGTATAATTGGGAAAAGGATAAGGACAAGTTTTGAGACGGTATCAAAGAGGCTTTGGTCTTTGTCCTTGCTCCAGAAGTAGCTGAGCGCATTGAGCAGTAAAAATGCCGCCCATACCCAATATGCCGGTTGATTTTTATACTGGTTCCAAGTTGATTTGAACTGAAATGATAGGAGCCATGTGACGAGTAAAAGCCAAATGCAAATAGTGTTTAGGTCGTAGCGCAGCGTAAGGCTGGCGGTAACTAAAAGAATGGCGATTTGCTGAGCTTTATCTAGGCTATCCGACCAGCGCATATCGTGCAAAACTATGGCTAAATGGGTAGTAACTTGCCGCCCCTATGAAGCAATATGTCCGGATGGCTTCTGCTACGACCCTTCAAATGGTGGCCAATCAGGTCTTCGGCTTGCTCTTTTTTCTAGGGATGGCCTTGTTGTTGCCTAAAGAATTGTTTGGTCGCATCAATTGGGCAGTTGCGGTTTGTTCGACGTTGACCATTATCAGTAGCCTGGGTTTTGATCATGTGATTGTCGGGAAACTTGGAGCAGGTGCAAAAGAAGAAGACACGGTTCATGTATATGTTGCGCATACCCTTTTGTGTGCTGTAGTTGCCACGGTTGGTCTAGGTGTTTTTTATTGGGTCAAGCCGGTATTTTTTCAACACAATCCCGAGTTTGTTGCCATTTATGCCGGTCTATTTGCCACTTTCCTGAGTATGCCTTTTAAGCAATTGGCCAACGGGAAACAGAACTTTGGGATTTTGGCTTGGATGGGGGTGTCGGGAAACTTTTTTAAAGTGCTTCTCCTTACCGTGCTTTATTGGACACAGGCAATTAGTGATCACAATATTGCTTTACTTTTTTTGTTTTCTGGATTATTGGAATTAGGGCTTTGCTATTTTCTTGCATCAAGCATGTCGGTAGGGCTCATTTTGCCACGATTTCAGCTCCGACAATATCGCGCTTTGGTTCTGTTTTCATTGCCGCAACTCGGTGTCATCATGTTGGATTCAGCATTTGCGCGGATCGATTGGATCTTGATGGGTATCATCAGCACTGACACTCTGACTGCCGATTATAGCTTTGCCTATAAAGCTTATGAGTCTTCTCGGCTACCACTCCTCATCATTGCCCCAATTCTACTCCCGAAGCTTAGCAAACTATATGGGCAGGGAGGGATTCGGAGGGAGCAAGCTTCCGAGCTCAATTTTTTGTGGCGTACAGAGAGCCTAATTTGTGTGGTGATACCTTTGGTGCTCAATGTCTGTTGGGATGATGTGGTCAACCTAGTTACAGACGGGCGATATGGTACCAGTACCCGCTGGGTGTATGCCGTTTTGTCCCTGTCCTTGCCAATGGCCTATATTATTAATTACCTGTGGACAATAGCTTTCTCGACCGGTAGACTTCGGCTAACCTTTTATATCACAGCGCTTACTTTATTGGTAAATTTTGGCCTTAATCTATTGTTGATTCCACATCTTGGTGCACTTGGTGCTGCGATTGCATTCACTGTGAGTACTGTTGCACAATTGGGATTGTATATTTGGAAAGTCCGTGAACCCATGCTGAGTATGCGTTATCGTGATTTTTTTGGTAGCACACTTGCTGTAATTGGGCTAATAGTTTTGTTGGAGTTTTTGCCGGTTCATTGGCTCCTTAAGTTATTTTTGGCAGGGCTTCTTTATGTAGTTTTTGCAAAGGTTGCCGGATATATTTCTTGGAACAAACCATT
>JAFDYA010000106.1 GCA_018267675.1 Bacteroidota bacterium | reverse complement strand
GAAACTATAAGGATAAGTACTGGCGGCGCGAAGCGCCGCCAGTAAGTGCAATAGTGCATTTAGATACTAGCTACCCGAAAAGAATAGTTCAGCCCTTCACTACTTAAGCTGTAGTTACATTTGTGGCGGCGCGAAGCGCCGCCATGTGGGCAAAACTCATAAAGCGCCAAGAATTTCATCGCCATGGAATTTGGTAGTTTGTGATTGATTCCCCTGCACGCTGACACTAGAAAAAATTCTTTCCGTTTCGCAAAAAAGGAGACTGAATTTGTCGCATTACTCCCTAAGGGCTTCTCACCTCAAGTTTTCCCGAATTGTTTCCAAATAAAACCCAATACGGTTTTTTCTAAAGACCGTGATAATGGAATTTGGCTATCGACCAGTTTTGATTTCATGAAATGGTGTTACCTTTCATCCTAAAATAATTTTTCGTTAAAGGCAAATTTGCTAAATTGGGTAGTCCTACTATCTACTTGCAAGGTTTAGTGAATGCTCAGCGCGTGGGAGTAGTGCGAACAATGGATTCCCAAAATGGTGGCAGAAGTGCTCCTGTGAGCCATCTTTGCCTAGTACAACAGTTGTGCTACTATCAAACCTTTGTGCTAATGTTTTACAACTTTGGCAATACTCAGATAGTTACCAGCAAGTGTAGGCCAACCATGCAACAATGAAACAGACGGCTAAGAATTGGACACAAACACAGATCTTTTGGCAGATTATCAAAGATATACAGACCATATTGCAAAAGGGCCAATTCTCCCGCTCACTTTTGACGTAAGGTTGCATGTTTTTTTAGTGTTTTATAATTATAATGAAAGAAGAAAAAACTAAGAAAAATATAAAGAGTATTCGGGACAACTTCTCGAACGGAAGTGTTGGTGAATTCTTGACAGATAACATAGTGAAAGACTCTAATCTTTCATTTGTTACAGCCTACTTTACAATATATGCTTATGAAAAACTGAAGCCGCAACTTGACAACGTTAACTCACTTCGGCTACTTTTTGGAGAACCCCGCTTCATTAAAAATGTTTCATCCTCGACTGATGCCAAAAACTATCAGATTGAAGATGACAAACTGGTTATTCCCGTTGAGAACAGATTGCAACAAAAAGTATTAGCCAAGCAATGTGCTACCTGGATAAGAGAAAAGGTTGAAATCAAATCAATGGTTCGGCCTGACTTTTTGCATGGCAAACTTTACCATATTGAAAAACCAAATGGAGTTGAAGATGCTGTAACAGGCAGTTCTAACTTCACGGTTAACGGACTTGGTTTAGGCTCACAACCAAACATTGAATTGAACCTTGTGGTCAATGACCGCAGAGATTTGTCCGACCTGAAAGAATGGTTTGACAAGCTTTGGAACAATGAAATGGAAGATGTGGAAGTGGAAGATGTAAAAGACCAGGTGCTTAAATACATTGAACTACTTCACCGTGACAATAGTCCCGAATTTGTTTATTACAAAACTTTGTTTCACATTTTTGAGCAATACTTAAATGAAACCGATGCTTCCGGGCTTTCCGACATCAAAGCAAACCTTTATGATTCGGAAATCTGGAAAATGCTTTTTACCTTCCAGCAGCATGGAGTAAGGGGTGCAATTAATAAGATTCTAAAATACAATGGTTGCATCATTGCTGACAGCGTAGGTTTGGGAAAAACCTACGAAGCATTGGCAGTTATTAAGTATTTCGAAATGCTGAATTATAGGATATTGGTTTTGACACCCAAAAAATTGCGTGATAACTGGACTATTTATCAGGCACATAAAGGACATACCTTAAACCCATTCCCCAAAGACCGTTTTTCATATACGCTAATGTATCATACGGACCTGAGTCGTGAGAGAGGCTTTACAGAAGCCGATAATATTGATTTATCCAATTTTAACTGGGGTGCTTATGACTTGGTGGTAATTGACGAAAGCCACAATTTCAGAAACAACAAAAAAGGAAAGAAAGACGAAGAAGGAAATACGATTCGCAAAAGTCGTTATGAAAGATTGATGCAAGACATCATCCTTGGCGGCAAGAAAACTAAGGTGCTATTATTGAGTGCTACACCAGTGAATAATGAATTAAAAGACCTTCGGAATCAGCTAATGTATATCACCGCAGAAAATGACAATGCATTTGCCGGTGATGATGAAGGAAAATTGGGCATTGAAAGCATTGCAGAGTTGCTGAAACAATCGCAAGTGCGATTTACGAATTGGGCTAAGGCACGAATGAAGGAAGAACGGACAACAAGAGATTTGTTGAATGATTTGGACTCTGCTTTCTTCAAACTCTTGGACGCCTTAACCATTGCACGTTCTCGTAAACACATTACCAAGTATTATAAATCAGAAATGGAACGTATTGGTGGTTTTCCTGACCATGAACCTGTTCATTCCATTTATCCTGAAATAGACACCGAGCACAAGTTTCTATCCTACGAAAAACTGAACGAAAAAATAAGCAAATACAAACTGGTTCACTTTTCACCAAGTTCCTTTGTGCTGCCTGAACACAAAGCATTGTATGAAGAAAAGGTATTGAAAAAATCGGGTCCGGCAGCTGTTAAAATGTTTTCGCAGGAGTTACGTGAAAGCTATTTAATCGGAATGATGAAAGTAAACTTTATGAAACGCCTGGAGAGTTCCATCTATTCCTTCCGGGAAACTTTGCAGCGAACCATCAATCGAATCGAAAACTTAGAAAGCAGAATTGACCGTTTCCAAAAATACAAAGATGAAAATCCTGATTTGGAAATTGATGACATAGACATTGATGCAATTGAAGATGATGATTTAAGAGAAGCATTGGAAGTAGGCGAAAAACTTACTTTCAAAATGAATCATTTGCGATTGGATGATTGGAAAGCCGCAATGCAGGAAGATAAAGACCAATTATATGAATTGTTGCTAAGGGCAAAAGATGTTGATGCAAAGCGGGATGCAAAATTGAAAGAACTCAAAAGTTTAATCAAAAAGAAAGTTCAGAACCCTACCATCACCAAAACCGGAACTGGAAACAAGAAAGTAATTGTTTTTACCGCCTTTGCCGACACAGCAAAATACTTGTATGAGCATTTGGAACAATGGGCTAAAGACGAATTGAGCGTAAACATTGCTTTGGTTACCGGTGGTTCTGAGAACAAAACTACGTTCAAGCCTAAAGGCTTTTCGGAAAACACAGAGTTCAATAATATACTCACCAACTTTTCACCCATCAGCAAAAGAAGAAGTTCGCAAAAGACAATGCCCAGGGATGAAGATGGTGAAATTGATATTCTCATTGCAACAGATTGTATCAGCGAAGGACAGAATCTGCAAGACTGCGATTACCTTGTGAACTATGATATTCACTGGAATCCCGTTCGCATCATCCAGCGTTTCGGACGTATTGACCGTATTGGCTCCATCAACAATAAAGTACATTTGGTAAATTTCTGGCCTACCAAAGACCTTGATAACTACATCAAACTAAAATCAAGAGTAGAAGCAAGAATGGCCTTGGTGGACATCAGTGGAACCAACGAGGATAATCTTTTGAACAAAGAGCAGATCCAGGAATTGGTGGAAGATGAATTGAAATTCCGTGACAAGCAATTGAAACGCCTGCAAGACGAAGTGTTGGATATGGATGAATTGAACGAAGGTGGTGTTTCCTTAAGCAACTTTTCTTTGGATGATTTCAGAATGGATTTGCTCAACTTTATTGAAGCAAACCGTAAGGAATTAGAAGCAGCACCTTTAGGAATTTATGCTTTGGTTCCTCACAAGTTGAATTCAACGCTTTTCAATCAGGATGCATCGGAAGTAGTAAAGCCTGGAGTAATCTTTTGCCTACGGCAATTAGGCGATAGTGCCGGAAATGAAAAAGTGAACCCCTTACAACCCTACTTCTTAGTGTATGTTCGGATGGATGGAACGGTGCGTTATAACTTTACACACCCCAAGCAAATACTGGATATTTACCGATTGCTTTGCACCGGTAAGAATGAGCCTATTCAGGCATTGTGCGACTTATTTAACGAAGAAACAAACAATGGCTTAGACACCAGCCAATATGCCGCTTTGCTAGCTGAATCTGTAAAAGCCATTACAGGTACCTTCAGGAAAACGAATTTGGGAATGTTGTCGGGTAGTCGAAATGCAACCATCATTCCACAGGAAAAGCAAGTGGACGGAGCTAATAAATTTGAACTCATTACCTGGTTGGTTTTAAAATAAAAATGGTAACTAAATCAATAAAACAACATACAGCCCCATCACTTTACGAGGCTATTCGTAGCCTGGTGCTCATCAGCCGTAATACAATTGCTATTAGCGTAAACAGAGAGCTTACTTTGCTGTACTGGAATATCGGAAAGTCAATTAGTACCGACATTTTGAAGCATAAAAGAGCCGGTTATGGAGAACAGGTTATTGAAACCTTATCAAAAAAACTAACTATCGAGTTTGGCAAAGGTTGGAGCAAACAACAACTTTGGAATTGTCTCTACGCTGTAGAGACTTTTCCCTCAAAAAAAATTATCTCTACACTGTCGGGAGAATTGAGCTGGTCGCATATCAAAGAATTGATTTACATCAAAGACCGTTTACAAAGAGAATTTTACCTGCAACTCTGCCGCAACGAACGATGGAGCGTTCGTCAACTTAGAGAAAGAATTGATAGTATGCTGTTTGAACGAACTGCCCTGTCTAAAAAACCGGCAAAACTTATAAAAGATGAATTAACCGCCCTCAATAAAAAGCAAGCTGTTTCCCCTGAGTTGTTTTTCCGTGATCCTTACCTGCTCGATTTTTTGGGGCTACGCGATACCTTTAGTGAAAAAGATTTAGAAACTGCCATTATTGCCGAGTTGCAACGTTTTATTATTGAACTGGGAAATGATTTTGCATTTCTTGCCAGGCAGAAACGGATACAGATTGACGGAGAAGACTATTACATCGATCTGCTCTTTTATCACCGCCAATTGCAACGCTTAGTGGCCATTGATTTGAAATTGGGAAAATTTAAAACGGCTTACAAAGCACAAATGGAACTCTACCTCAACTGGCTGAGTAAATATGAGCAAAAAGAAAACGAACAAGCTCCTATTGGTTTAATTTTATGTGCCGATAAATCGCAGGAGCATATTGAGCTTTTGGAGTTGAATAAAGGAAATATCAGGGTAGCACAATATCTTACCGCACTGCCGTCTAAAAAATTATTACAACAAAAATTACATAAAGCCATTCAACTGGCACAGCAACAACAAAACCGGAAGAATAAATTATGACAGAAAAAAATTTCGATAAACTCAAACAGGTTGAAGATGCGATTCAATCTTTCTAAAGACGATATTAATAAAGAGAAAGTGCTGGTAAGCCATTAGAAACAAATTGAATTTATTGCCTGGTTAGTTTTAAAATAAAAATATGGAATTGCAGGAAAATCAATTATTCACTACCATAAAAGAAGTAATCCTTCAGTCGCGAAGCCGTGCTTATAGAATGGTAAATACTGTGTTGATTGAAACTTACTGGCAAATAAGAAAGATCATTGTAGAGGATGAATCAGGTGGAAGTACCCGTGCCGAATATGGAAAAGCTACCCTAAAAACGCTGGCGACCCAACTTACTCTGGAATTTGGAAAGGGATTTGACGAAAGGAATCTCAACAATATGACGGCTTTTTACAATGCTTTTCCAATTTGGAACGCATTGCGTACCGAATTGAGCTGGACACATTATCGCCTGCTTTCAAGGATTGATGCGGAGCAAAAACGAAACTACTATCTCACAGAATCTATTGCTGCAAACTGGAATAGCCGTGAACTGCAACGGCAAATCAATAGCTTGGCTTACGAAAGAGTGTTACAACATTTACCCGAAAACAAGCCCAATCCCTCTATTCAAAACCTGATAGAACAAGACAGACAACGTTTTGAACTGGATAATCAAGAATTATAATGACAGAAAAAGATTACGATAAACTCAAGCAGATTGAAGTTGCGATTCAATCTTTCAACAGCGAAAAACTCTACGAAAGCAGTTTGGCTTTATACAAAGCTTTGGATTACACCAGTAATAAAACCGCCCGAATAAGTCCTGCCACCTTCGATGGTTTTATGGATAGTTTTAATCTTCCTAAAAACGCTATCAATAAAGACAAAGCTTTTGTGAGCCATTGGAAGCAAATTGAATTTATTTTCCAGATTGCTGATTCAGAAATTGCCCGTGTGCAATCGTTATCTGATACGGGTGAAGTGGACAGAAACGAATATCAGAGCTTCTTGTTTTTCACCATTCAACTTAAAGAAGACAGTTACAAACGAAGTGAACTGGTAAAGATTACCCGGGAACTAAATCTGCCCTTTAAAATGCCAGTAATCGTTTTGTTTCATTACGGCAACAAACTCACGCTTTCCATCATTGACCGTAGGCTGAATAAAACGGACAGCAGTAAAGATGTGTTGGAGAAGGTGACTCTTATCAAAGACATTGACATTACCCATCCGCAACGGGCACACAAGGAGATTTTGAAAGACTTGAGCCTGAATGAACTTTATAGGAAGTTTGAATTTCACAGTTTTGTAAAGCTGCACGAAGCCTGGAAAGCCACACTCAACATTTCTGAACTTAACAAGAAATTTTTCAACGAGCTGGCGAATTGGTATTTCTGGGCAACTACCCAAGTTGCATTTCCAGATGATGAAATTGAAAACACGGAAATTCGCAATGCAACAGGAGTAATCCGCCTCATCACACGGCTGATGTTTGTCTGGTTTTTGAAAGAGAAAAATTTAGTGCCAGAAGATTTGTTTGATGAAAAGAAATTAAAGACACTGCTGAAATACACAGATAAAAACAATAGCACTTACTACAAAGCCATTCTTCAAAACTTATTTTTTGCCACGCTGAACACCGAAATGGGCAAACGGAAATTCAGAAGTGCATCCGACAAATCGCAAAGCAGCCATTACTTTATTCATAATCTTTTCCGTTACGAGAATGAATTTTTCAAGCCAAAAGAAACACTTGGAAAATACTTTGACCCGATTCCATTTTTGAACGGTGGATTGTTTGAATGTTTGGACAAGCAGATTGAGACAAACGGAAAACTACAAGCCTTTCGCATTGATGGTTTCAGCGACAGAGAAGATAATGTGCTGAAAGTGCCTGACGAACTTTTCTTTTCTGAGAAAGAAAAAGTAGTTGACCTGAGCCAAGTTTACGGCATGCCCAAAAAGAGCAAAGAAAAAGTTCGCGGCTTGATTGATATACTCAGTAGCTACAAGTTTACGATTGCGGAGAACACACCCATTGAAGAAGAAGTGGCGCTTGACCCTGAGTTGCTGGGAAAAGTTTTTGAGAACCTTTTGGCGAGCTACAATCCTGAAACAAAAACCACGGCAAGAAAGCAAACCGGAAGTTTTTACACTCCGAGAGAGATTGTTAACTACATGGTGGATGAAAGTTTGCTGGCCTACCTGAAGAGTACCCTGACCATCCCTGGTCTGGGAGTTGACCAAACTAGTACCCCTGGTCAGGGAGTTGACCCAAAGCAGGATACTTTTGAAACCTTTTTCAATCCCAACAACGAAGTACAAATTCATCAGGGGAACCTGCCTCACTGGCAACAGGAAAATGTCTGGTACTTCATCACATTCAGGCTGGCTGATTCTATTCCTGCAAGTGTTGCAGAACAAATAAAATCAGATAGAGAACTGTGGCTGAAAAAACACAGAAGCAAGGTGGCTGGTAACAATACTTTTACCACTGAAAGCAGAAGCAGGGATGCTTCTGAAACTTATACTGAAAGCAGAAGCAGGGATGCTTCTGAAACTTATACTGAAAGCAGAAGCAGGGATGCTTCTGAAACTTACACTAAAAACAGAAGTAGAGATGCTTCTGAAACTTACACAAAAGAAGAGTTAAAAGAGTATTATCGTTTATTCTCGGAACGGGTTGAAACACTTCTTAATGCCGGAAAAGGAAGCTGTGTTTTAAAAGATAAAGCCAATGCTGAAATTGTAGCCAATGCCCTGCTGCATTTCAATCATCAACGCTATGAATTAGATGAATGGGTTATTATGCCCAATCATGTTCATGTGCTGGTAAAGCCCCTTGGAGAAAACAAACTCCCTGATATTCTTCATTCCTGGAAATCTTTTACAGCTAATAAAATCAATGAGAGGATTGGCATAAAAGGGCAACTATGGATGCATGAATCTTATGATCATATTGTACGCAATGAAAAAGCCTTTCTGGCAATAAGAAACTATATAAGGCAAAATCCTGTAAAGGCAGGCCTTAGTGCCGGAAGCTTCTTAGCTTCAGATGACAGTACCGGAAGCTTCTTAGCTTCCGAAGAAAACAGAAGCAGGGATGCTTCTGAAACCATGATTCGCAATCTTCTCTCCTATTCCGAAGAAGAAATCCAGTTTTCAAATGCTGAAAAGGAACAACTCATACATGCCATTGACAACATAAAAATTCTTGACCCGGCTTGCGGAAGCGGAGCTTTCCCCATGGGTATATTGCACAAGCTGGTGCACACCTTGCACAAACTTGACCCGAAAAATGAATTGTGGAAGCAAAGGCAAATTGCAAAGGCAAGCACCATTGATGATGCACCAAGCCGCGAGGCTGCGATTGCAACCATTGAAGAAGCATTTGAAAACAACGAGCTGGATTACGGACGAAAACTTTACCTGATTGAGAATTGCATTTACGGAGTGGACATACAACCCATTGCCGTGCAGATTTCAAAACTGCGCTTTTTTATCTCACTGATTGTTGACCAAAAAGTGTTTCCCGCTTCCAGAGGGAAAGAAAACCTGGGTATAAGACCCTTGCCCAATCTGGAAACAAAATTTGTAGCAGCCAATACTTTGATAGCGTTGGATAAACCCAAACTTGTTACAGGTGACCTCTTTAATATTAACTATGATATAATTCAGAAAAAGAAGGAAGAATTGAAAAGAGTTCGACATAGTTATTTTGAAGCCCGGACACCAAAACGAAAGCAAAGTTGCAGGGAAAGTGATAAACAACTCAGAAACGAACTAACCAAACTTCTTTCGGTTGAAAATATGCCCAAAACTACAGCTGAAACTATGGCAGCTTGGAACCCTTACGACCAAAATGCTTCTGCTGATTTTTTTGATACGGAATGGATGTTTGGATTGAAAGATGGATTTGATGTGGTGATTGGGAATCCACCTTATGTGCAAATGCAAAAGGATAACGGCAAGCTGGCTGTAGAACTAAAAAGCCAGAACTACAAAACCTATGAAAGAACAGGTGATTTATATGCCATTTTTTATGAGAAGGGAATTAATATTTTGCGTGAAGGTGGCATTGAGACTTTCATTACTTCAAGTCAATGGATGAAGGCTGCCTATGGCAAATCACTGCGAAAGTATTTTCTAAGCAAGAATCCTCTGAAATTGGTTCTATTAGGTCCGGGGGTATTTGAATCCGCAACTGTTGACACAAATATCATAGTAATTCAAAATGCTGAAAACAAAAAGCAATTAGCAGGAGCAACAATTACAGATTTGCAGCAATTGAATGAACCAGCAAACCTTGACCTTGAATTTATGCCATATGTGAGTGAAGAAACCTGGGCTATCTCAGATTTATCAAAACAAATTATAAATGAAAAACTAAAAGCAAAAGGTAAACCACTCAAGCAATGGCGAGTAAAAATTAACTTTGGCATAAAAACAGGCTTCAATGAAGCATTCATCATTGAGGAGGATAAACGAAAGGAGCTTATTAAAGCTGATGCAGGTAGCAAAGAAATTATAAGACCTGTTTTGCGAGGTAGAGAAATTGAGAAATACGCTACCGAATGGGATGGTGATTATTTGATATCTACGTTTCCTGCATTAGGTATTTCAATAAACAAATACAAAGCGGTCAAAAAATATTTGGAGAGTTTTCAACCAAAACTGAATCAAACTGGAGAAACCTTTATCAATGAGGAAGGGAAGCAGGAGAAAACAAGAAAGAAAACCTCGAATAAATGGTTTGAAACTCAAGACCAAATCGGATATTACAAAGAGCTTTCAAAAGAGAAATTAATTTGGAAACGTATTGGTTCTCAATTACGATTTTCCTACTCCGCTAAAGAAATCTATTGTTTAGATAGCACTTGCATTGCTACGGGTGAAAAGATAAAATACCTTGCCTGCTTGCTAAATTCCAAATTGTGCAACTATCAACTGTTTGAAAACGCACCCAAAACTGGAATGGGTGATTTAATTATCAGTGTGCAAGCATTAGAACCATTGCTGGTTTATTATCCAAATGAATAAGAGGAAAACATATTTAATCAATTACTTGATTTTATTCTTCTTCAAAAGAAAAACGGTGTAGATTTCTATGAAATTGAAAATGTAATTAATGGCTGCGTTTACGAGCTCTACTTTGGCGAAGAAATGAAAAAAGCCGGGGTAGCTATTTTGGCTTTGGTGGAGAACGATTTGGAAGCAGTAAAAAAACTAAGCCCCGAAAAAGCCATTGCCAAACTCTATGAGAAATGGCAAGAGCCAAAGAATGAAGTCCGCAACCGCCTATTGTTAATGGCCACCCGCTGCCCCGATACCATTGGAGTAATAGAAGCAAGTGTCAATTAAAGATGAAAGGCATTGGAAAGTTTGCGCAGCATTATCCGACCCAAAACATCCGGTGAGTGTTGCCATGCAAAGCATGCAGGAGGTGGAAGAAGTAAAAATTATTAAAGGAAAGAAATGAATATGAATCAAGTCAGCGATATTGTAAACTTTGTAATTGCAACTGAATTAGAGCAGTTCAAACAAGATTTTGATATTGCCTCTATCCCATTTTCTCAAGATATCCGTTCGCTGGCAATTGAATGGCTTTGTTATTACTGTAGGGAAAATGTCTCTGATGAAAACAAAAATGCGATTGTAACATTTGTAAATGAAATTATGGAAACCAACGATTACAATACGGTTGGTTGGAGCAGAATTCCGGCATTGTTAGCGGCTTCGTTTGTATTAACTGAAGACGAATATTACATAGAGGGCTTACTCAACAATCTTGCTTGTCATCAATCAAGTAATAGAGGATTTATTTGCAAGGCGTTATCAATTATCTGTAATATGTTGTCATTTTATGATGAAAATTTTAAATTTTCAGTGGAGACGAATTTGAGAAAACGTCACATGATGGATGATATCAGTGTGATCATGTTGCTTAATTCAAACGGAGAACACCAGGCAAAAGAAAAGTGGTTAAAAGAAATTTGCGAAATAGAACCTTTCAAGTCAAATGTTTTTCTCACCGATTTGCGCTCAGGAAAGCCCTACAAACGGGATTTTTTTCAAAGTACATTAAATGAAGTTAAGAGTCACATTTTATTTAGCATACTGAAAAACTCCTACTCATACAACAATCAGGCAAATTTATTCAGCGATAACAAAAGAGTGTTTCCTAAAACATTAAAGTTATTCTGTGATAATCATCCTTTAGACAGAACAGATTTTGAATTCAAATTGAATCAAGAATGAAAGGCTATCCAAAATACCGACTGCGATATGCTGAAACACTTCAATGATTTGCGGAGTTACAAGAAGGTGATGGCGAAAAAAATCTAAGAATGATTGAAGAAGTTTACAAAGAATTATCCGACCCCGAAGCATCCTGTTAGTGTTGCCATGCAAAGCATGCAGGAGGTGGAAGAAGTAAAAATTATCGAAGTAAAGAAATGAAGTGTGGCAGAATGGGCAAAAAAACAACAACTTGGTGCTAGCACCCAACAGTTCCGGTGCCTATTCCAGGTAGTTTTTATACCTTTCCGCTACTATGCCACTTACTTTTCAGGAGCTTGTTCAGGGGGAGCAACCAGTATTAGTAGATTTTCATGCTACCTGGTGCGGCCCCTGCAAAATGATGGCACCTATCCTTCAGGAATTGAAAGCAGAATTGGGCACGGCACTCACCATAGTCAAAATAGATGTGGACAAGCAGCCGGCACGGGCACAAGCCTACCAGGTGCAGGGCGTGCCTACTTTGCTACTATTCCGAGCGGGAAAGATCCTTTGGCGACAGAGCGGTGCGATGAGCAAAGCGCAACTCAAGCAGGTGCTTCAGCAGTATCTCTAGCTATATGGGCTTCTGAGCGGACACTTGCTTATCACTTCCGGTACAACACACAAGGCTAGCAGCATCACTGGAGCCTGCTTCCCGAGTAGTGGCAGTACCATCAGACTTTAAACCATACCCTGGTGGCACCCATACCATAGCGGGGCATCCATTCGTTCCGAAATTCGGATACGCTCGGGTAGCTGGCTAGGAGTTCATGCACCCTAGCTTTCAGCGTTCCTTCGCCAATGCCATGAATGATGAGCATATCGGGGAGATTGGCCGCGAGAGCGGCACCGAGCCTGCGCTCCAAATAGTGTAGCTGTTGCTCGAGAATAGCGACTGCTTCTTGTCCTGTATTTAAAGTCAGCTTGTCCCAGTGAAGATCAACGATGTGTTCGGTTGCGGTGGTGTTCGGTTCCTGGTTACTACTTCCGGGCCTGCCACGAAGGCTAATGCTGGAAGCCCAAGCTTCCTTAAGCTTTTCGGGTGTGGAAGCGGCCGAGTTGGCTTGGATGATCTCATCGGAGAGGCGAATAAAAAACATAGGTTCTTTATTTTCCCGAAGTGCTTCCAGCCATTTCACGAGTTGTGCTGGGCGAATGAGTAATGGTGCTGCTTGTATTGTATCCTCACAGCCCTTCTCTGCAAGCGACCAATGGAAGCGAGCCTGGGCATTGAGATCTTCTAAGGAGATGCGATGTAGATAGATCTTTCCGAAGGAATGGATCAGCCCGGAATGATTGAAAATGCTGGTTTTGTCTGCTGCGCGGACCTGGTATTGAAATTGATAGTCTCCTGTGGTTTCATTGAGTAAATCAATTCGGAAGCCGGTGACAAATGAGTCGTCGGGATCATGTTGGTATTCCGGAAAGAAGGAAAGATAGATGCCGCTTTCCAGCCTTTGGGCGCGTGTTTCGGGGATTTCGGGAAGGATTGTGTGTTTTGGTCTTGGTGCGGGCTTCTTGTTGGTGAACCAATGGAAGTAGGGGTGTTCCAGTTCGTCCAGGTGCACCGGGATGCTGACCCCTTGCAGGGATACTGCTGCCATTGTGAGGCCCAGGAAATCTACAATGATGCCTTCTTCTCCGCTCTGTTTGAGCCGTACCGGGTCGCCAATGCTGAACTTCATGTTGCTTGTCCTCCTAATAGTCCTGATGCAACTAATTGTGCTAGCGCTTTGGCGCGATGGCTGATCGTCTTCTTGATAGAGGGGTCAAGCTCGCCAAAAGTTTGGTTGTAGCCATCCGGGATGAATAGTGGGTCATAGCCGAAGCCGCCATTGCCTCGGGGGGATGGCGCAATCGTGCCGGGACATTGGGCTTCGAAATAATAGGCGGAACCGTTGAGGATAAGACAGAGGACGGCGACATAATGTGCGCTGCGGTCGTCTTTTCCTTGCAGTGCGGCAAGTAGTTTTTCGTTATTGGCTTGGTCGGCGCCATGCTGGCCGGCATAATGAGCGGAGTGTACGCCGGGAGCATTGTTGAGGGCATGGACACAGAGGCCACTGTCATCGGCTAAGCTACTGATGCCGGACCATTGATAGAGGGTATTGGCTTTTTGGAAGGCGTTTTCGCGAAAGCTCTCGAAGGGTTCTGGGATTTCTTCAAGGTATCCTGCATCGCGCATGGAGCGGATGTCCCAACCGGGGAGGAGATTTTTGATCTCTTTTATTTTTCCACTGTTGTTGGAGGCGAGGATGAGGGGCATAGTTTCGTCGTTTCTTGGCTGGAAAAATACGTTGAATTTGCTCCCTGAGATGGGCTCGGGAGGAGCTGATAAGGCGGGATTGTGCCGGAGTTGGGGGGATAGGGCTTTGTAGCGTGCTTGCTGTCTCTGGGGGAGCGCCAACGATGGCAGCGGAAATCCTTTGCGTCCCGATAGGGCGCAAAGATTGAAGCGTACAGCGTGCCCGGGCGCCCAAATATTTTTTGGGATATGTGCTGCTATTTTGTGGCTTGTTTTTTGGCTTTCGGTGCTAGGTTGCTTGTTCTAGGGTAAATTGCGCCTTATGGCTGACGAGATAAAATATGACGAGAGTAGTATCAGGACCTTGGATTGGCGGGAGCATATCCGTATCCGTCCGGGTATGTACATTGGTAAGCTGGGAGATGGGAGTAGTGCGGATGATGGCATATATGTGTTGCTGAAGGAGTGTATTGATAACTCTATCGATGAGCATATGATGGGGTTTGGGAAGCGGATTGATGTGTTTATTGCGAATGGCTCGGTGAGTGTACGGGATTATGGTCGGGGTATTCCGCTGGGCAAGTTGGTCGATGTGGTGAGCAAGATCAATACGGGTGCGAAGTATGACAGTAAGGCGTTTCAGAAAAGTGTGGGTTTGAATGGGGTGGGTACGAAGGCGGTGAATGCGTTGAGCAAGCAGTTTAAGGTGGCGGCCTTCCGGGAGGGTAAGACGCGGGAAGCAGAGTTTGAGCGAGGGGTGTTGCTGCGGGAGACTAAGGAGGCGAAGACGATGGAAGCTGATGGTACGTTTATGTCGTTTACTCCCGATGATACAGTTTTTCGGAACTATCATTTCATGCAGGAATATGTGGAGAATCAGCTTTGGAATTATTGCTTTTTGAATGCTGGATTGACGATTCATTTTAATGGGCGTAATTATCTATCGAAGAATGGCTTGTTGGATTTGCTGCAACGGAAGACAAATGTGGAGGCGATGCGCTACCCGATTATCCACTTGAAAGGGGAGGATATAGAGGTGGCTATGACTCATACCGGCGACTATGGGGAGGATTTGTATTCGTTTGTGAACGGGCAACACACGACCCAGGGTGGTACCCATCAGGGTGCTTTCCGGGAGGCTGTAGTGAAGGTGCTGCGGGAGTTTTTTAAGAAAGACTATGATGCCGCTGATGTGCGCCAGAGCATTTGTGCGGCAATTGCGGTGCGGGTGCAGGAGCCGGTATTTGAGAGTCAGACGAAGACGAAGCTGGGCAGCAATGTGGTGTATGAAGGTGGTCCGAGTATGAAGAGTTTTGTCTTGGATTTTTTGGCTAAGGAGTTGGATAATTTCTTGCACAAGAATCCGGCAGTGGCGGAGGCATTGAAGAAGCGTATTGAGCAGAGCGAACGGGAACGCAAGGAGCTATCGGGTATCCGGAAATTGGCGAATGAACGGGCGAAGAAGGCCAATCTTCACAATAAAAAGCTTCGGGATTGTCGGATCCATTTTGATGAGGTGCCGCCGGCAAAAAATAAGGAAGAGTACCATAGCAAGCAACAGGAGACTACCATTTTCATCACCGAGGGGGATAGCGCCTCCGGCTCCATCACGAAGAGTAGAAATGTGGAGACGCAAGCGGTTTTTTCGCTCCGAGGCAAGCCGCTCAACTGCTATGGGCTCACCAAAAAGGTGGTGTATGAGAATGAGGAGTTCAACTTATTGCAACATGCCCTGAATATTGAAGAGGGCTTGGATGGCTTGCGCTACAACAATATTGTGATCGCGACGGATGCGGATGTGGATGGGATGCATATTCGCTTGTTGATTATGACGTTCTTCTTGCAGTTTTTCCCGGATTTGGTGCGCAACAATCATGTGTACATTTTGGATACGCCCTTGTTCCGGGTGCGCAATAAGCAGAAGACGATCTATTGCTATACAGACGAGGAGCGTAGGCGAGCTATTGCCGAGTTGGGTACCAAGCCGGAGATAACACGGTTTAAAGGCTTAGGGGAGATCTCGCCGGGCGAGTTTGCTCAATTCATTGGGGATGATATAAGGAAGGAGCCGGTACTCTTGGCACAGGAAGCACAAATCCAAAAGATGCTGGAATACTACATGGGCAAGAATACACCGCAACGGCAACAGGATATTATTTCCGGCCTTCGGGTGGAGAAGGACTTGGTGGAAGAATTGGTGGGCTAGCCCTAAGCTGTCTTGTGTATGATTGGGTCGTCTTTTGGTGCTATTGGAGCCTGGAAACGGCCGTGAATTGCAGTGGGTACTATCTGTCTTGAAACTTTGATGCGCGATGCTTGCCGCTAGGTTTATCGGATGCTGAATGGCTAACCGATGGCTGTTGTCCAAGAGGATGTTGGCTAGGGTTGTTTTAGTTTTCAATTCTGTGGTTACCTTGCCGCAATGCAAACTGGCTGGTTACTCGTTATCATACTCGCATATTTCGCCCTGTTGTTGGGTATTGCTTTTTATACCTCTCGTCATTCCGACAATGAGTCGTTTTTCATCGGGAATCGCTCTAGTAAATGGTGGGTCGTAGCATTTGGGATGATTGGCACTTCACTCAGTGGGATGACCTTTATCTCGGTGCCCGGTACGGTGTTGCATGGCGGGTTGAACTATTTTCAGTTGGTTATCGGGTTTTGGCTCGGTTATTTTGCGGTTGCTTTTGTCCTGCTCCCGCTCTATTACCGCTTACAACTCACCTCTATCTATAGCTATTTGGATCAGCGCTTGGGGCGGACTTCCTACAAGACTGGGGCTACCTTCTTTATCCTTTCCCGGACGCTCGGTGCTACCCTCCGCCTTTATTTGGTCATCAAGGTTCTTGAGCTTTTTGTGCTGGATAAGATGGGGATCTCGTTTGAAGTAACCTCAGTCGCTATTCTCCTGCTCATTCTGCTTTATACTTTTCGTGGTGGTGTGAAGACGATTGTATGGACCGATACGCTACAAACTACCTTTATGTTGCTTGGGCTGATCGTTTGTGTGGGCTATATCCTCCATGAATTGAACTACAGCATTCCAGAAGCTTGGTCGGCAATGACGGCCAAAGGCTATACACAAATCTTCCATTACGAGCCGATGAAAGGTAATTTTTTCTTGAAGCAGGTGCTAGGCGGTGCTTTCATCACAATCGCTATGACTGGACTCGACCAGGAAATGATGCAGAAAAATATCTCCGTGAAGAATCTTGCTGATTCTCAAAAGAACATGATCACGTTTTGTTTCATTCTCTTGGCGGTCAATTTGCTGTTCTTGCTCTTGGGTGGTCTGTTGTATCTCCATGCAGATGCTGTAGGCTGGTCGCAAGTGTTTGAAAAGGGATTCCGCACGGATGATATCTTTCCCATGTTTGCTATGGGTGGAGCTGTCCCTTTTATCATCACAGTTTGTTTCCTTATCGGCCTTATTTCTGCCTTGTTCCCTTCGGCAGACGGTGCCCTTACAGCACTTACTTCTTCATTTTGTATAGATATCCTAGGCTTCAAACGGGCTGCGCATCAAGACGAACAGCAACAAAAGCGTACCCGTTTAATCGTGCATATAAGTTTCTCGATTGTCTTTTTAGCTTGTGTCTTTTTCTTTCGTATTGTGGACAAAGGCACGCTCATTGATACCCTGATGACGGTTGCCGGATATACCTATGGGCCGTTGCTGGCATTGTTTTCGATTGGAATTCTCACCAAAAGGATGCTTAGGGAAAAGTTGGTGCCCGTTGTTTGTTTAGCAGCACCCATTATTTGTTATTTGCTCAAACAACATGATGGCTCAAAGGGTGCCGCTGTTTCGTGGCTCGGTAATTATGTAATCGGAAACGAACTGCTCATTATCAATGCTGGCATCAGCTTTGTACTCTTGATGCTCATCAGTTATGCGCCCAAGCAGGCCGCACTACTTCAGAAATAAACTAAACACCGATAATAAGATTTATGAAAGACAAGATTAAAAATTTTAAGCTCCGCGATTGGACCGAATCAACCGGTCATAGTAGCTGGCAAATACTCAAGATAATGGCTGAGTTTGTCCAGGGTTTTGAGAAAATGGCTAAGATTGGCCCCTGTGTTTCTATATTTGGCTCAGCACGTACCAAGCCGGATTCTAAATACTATACGCTTGCAGTAGAAATTGCCCAACGCCTTTCTGAGGAAGGCTTTGGGATTATCACCGGTGGTGGACCCGGAATTATGGAAGCCGGTAATAAAGGAGCAAGCCAAGCCGGTGGCATTAGTGTAGGTCTGAATATTGAGCTCCCTCATGAGCAATACTCAAATTCTTATATCGGGAGCAGTACCAGCATCAATTTTGACTACTTTTTTGTCCGCAAAGTCATCTTTACAAAATATGCTCAGGGCTTTATCATGATGCCTGGAGGTTGGGGAACTATGGATGAATTCTTCGAAGTGGCTACGCTGATCCAAACTAAAAAATATACAACAACACCGATGGTTTGTGTAGGGCGGGAGTATTGGGGCGGTCTATTCAAATGGATGAAGGAGACGATGCTGGATACCGAACATAACATCAGCCCAGGCGATTTAGATTTGGTAAAGATTTTTGATACTGCAGAAGAAGTTGTCGCCTTCTTTAAGGAATTTTACACCCACAATAAGTTGGGCCCGAATTTCTAAATCTTCCCCGAGCTAATGCAACATCATCTTACCAGTGAAGCGATCAATACCTATGCAGAAAATATCAGTACGCCGGAGTCTGAGCTGCTCCGACGACTCAACCGGGAGACACATGCCAAGGTAGAGCTACCTATCATGCTCAGTGGCCATTTGCAAGGCGCTTTGTTGGCTATGCTCAGCCGAATGATCCGACCAAAGCGCATCTTGGAGCTTGGTACCTACACCGGTTATTCTGCCATTTGCTTAGCGCAGGGGCTTCCGGAAGGGGGCATGCTTCATACAATAGATATTAATGAAGAGCTGGCAGAGCGTTGCCAGAGATATTGGAAAGAAGCAGGGCTTGAGGATAAGATTACGATGCATATTGGGCCAGGGGCGAGCATTATCCCCAGTCTGGATGAAGTGTTTGATCTGGTATTTATTGATGCCGATAAGCAGGGCTACGCGCAATATTTTGATTTGATTATCGATCGGCTACCCCAAGGTGCGTTTATCTTTGCTGATAATGTACTGTATGACGCGGAAGTAGTTTTGCCGGAAGCTGAACAAAGCAAAAATGCAAAGGCAATTGTTGCTTTTAATGAGAAAGTGAAAAATGATCCGCGTGTAGAGCAGGTACTCTTACCGGTTCGGGATGGGATATTAATCATGAGAAAACTATAGCCGCGTACTCTTTTATAACGCATTGCAATTTTTCTCGTCAAAGTAGAATTTAGAATGAGGCGATTTCTGTTATTTTTTATTGGAATGGTATGTGCCGGCTCGGTACTGGCACAAAAAACAAGCTATCGGGACAATGCGCAACGGTACGTAGAAAAGTATCGTCAATTGGCGATGGAAGAACAACAACGGGTAGGCATCCCTGCGTCCATCACCTTAGGACAGGGTATCCTAGAGACTCAGGCAGGACAAAGTGAACTGGCAATAAACGCAAACAATCATTTTGGGATAAAGTGCAAGAAGGAATGGAAAGGGGAAACCTATGCCTATACAGACGATGCTCCCAATGAGTGTTTCAGGAAGTATCCGGATGATATCAGTTCCTATCGGGATCATAGCGATTATCTGAAAAATAGCAAACGTTACCTTCCCTGTTTTGCCTGCGGGCCGAACGATTATGTCGGCTGGGCAAAAGCACTTCGCCAGTGTGGCTATGCTACAAATCCTAATTATGCAAAGCAACTCATTAAAATCATTGAGGATTTTCAATTGCAACAATACACCGAAGCGGCAGCTAATGCGAAACAACCCATTCTCGTAGCTTCCCTGGATTCTCCGGTTTCCGCAGCCACACTCATTGATCAGGCAAAGGCCGGTGAAAATATCCCCGAAACTGACCAACAACCGGCAACTCCAAAAGTTGAATATGGCGTGCTGACTAAGAAGAATGGTATTCGTGGCTTCTATGCCAAGAAGCATGATGTCTTGCTGGAGTATGCGATAAAATACAAAGTGCGCTACGCAAAACTGCTGGAGATAAACAGGCTTCCGGATGCCCCACTGGCAAAGGATCAATTCATTGCCCTAGAACGAGGGAGCACAAGTGTAGAGCACATACTTGCGAAAGACGCGTCAGTGCCTGAAGCGCCAGTAGCAGCCCCGACATCCCAGATGCCGGCGCCACCTCCAGTTGTTACCAATCATCCAACGCTACCTATTGCCCCGGCTACACCTGTTGAAGCGACACCCGTGGTAGCCAAAGCAGTGGAGGCTCCATTGGTTATTGAACAGAATACCCCCGAGACAACACCTGTCGTGCCTAATGCAAGCATTAATGAGGCTCCTGAAACAACCGCACAACAAGCGGCAATACTCCCTAAGGACCTTGCCGAGAAGGCAGCACCAACGCAGGATGTCTCCGCTACAGCAATCAATATCGCCAATGAAAAATCGGTTGAAGAAATGCAAGCAGCTAAGGCTGCTGATCCGGTAAAGGAAGCAGAACCTCAGGATGAATTCTCAAGACTTAAAGCGCGCTTTGATCGAGTTGTTTATGCCACAGGCCCTACTCCAACCCCGTCGGAAACAAAGGTAGATACGACACCCAAAGCAACTAGCGAGCCCAAAACCGAATCAGCGATTCAGTATCATATCGTGAGCAAAGGCGAAACAGCATTTGGGATTGCCAAGAAGTACGGCATCTCCATGACCGAACTGATGCAGCTCAATCACCTCAATTTTGAAAGCATTAAAGTGGGTCAAAAACTACGGGTACATTAAAGATGGAGGCAAAAGCGAACCAAGTGCAGTTGCACGACAAATTTTTTGTACCGTTTATTGACCGGGCAACTATCACTGCGCGGGTGGCAGCATTAGGGAAAGTTATTAGTGCGGATTATGCCGGGAAGAAGCCTTTGTTTATCGCGGTGCTCAATGGCTCGTTTATGTTTGCTGCGGACTTATTTCGGGCGGTGACGATTGATGCCGAGATTTCCTTTATTAAACTCGCGTCCTACAAGGGTATGAGTAGCTCCGGGAGCGTCATCACAGCCATTGGCCTGGAAGAGAAAGTGGCCGGAAGGCACGTTATTCTGCTGGAAGATATTATCGATACCGGAAAGACCCTGCATCAGTTCCTCCCTGAAATATTAGCCCGCAATCCTGCCTCGATGCGTATTGCGAGTTTCTTAGTAAAGCCGGAAGCATTGGTACATCATGTTTTGGCAGATTATACCGGCTTTGAGATAGCCAATGAGTTTGTTGTAGGCTACGGACTAGACTATGATGGGTTGGGAAGAAATCTTCCGGAATTGTATCGGGTAGTTACTCAATAGAAGATTTGCCCAAGTGCGGAGCTGGCTATCAATCCGGCTTCACGCGCTTTTTCAAAAAGTACTCTAATTGCCTTTTCACCTACCGGGCCAAGGTCGTCAGTGTATTCATTTACATACAACTCAATATGCTGGCGCATCACAGATTCGTTCATCTCTTGGGCATTTAGGGTTACAAACTCCGGCAAAGTAGGGTAGTGTTGCCATGCGTAGCGCACACTTTGTTGGATCAGACTATCTACTAGAATAGCGGCCTCCCTAGGTATGTCGCGGCGTATGGCTATACCTCCCAAAGGGATCGCAGCGCCGGACACTTGCTCCCACCAATCTCCAAGATCCATAATTTTCTCGAGCCCCCGCTCTGCATAGGTGAAGCGGCTTTCATGGATCACCAAGCCCGCATCAAATTCATCACGCAATACCGCTGCTTCTATTTCCGAAAATAACAACTCGGTTTTGTTAGTTGCTTCGGGATGAGCAAGGCTCAGTAAGAGGTTGGCAGTTGTGTTTCTCCCGGGTATCGCAATTCGTGCATCTTTCAATGATGGTCTTATTGCTTCTTTTCGGCACACTAATAATGGACCGACACCTTTACCTAACGCACTGCCACAATGCAACAAAGCATATTGATTCAGTACCTGGAGGAGGGAGTTAAAACTAAGTTTTGTAAGTGCCAGCTTGCCCTCGGCTGCCCATTGATTTAAGGTTTCTACGTCTTCAAGTTGCACGTCAAATTCTAAGCCTTGCGTGTCAATTTTCTTATTTACTAAAGCATCAAAGATGAACGTATCGTTGGGGCAGGGGGAAAATCCGAGCGTTAGTTTCATGGAATTCTGATCGTGTCTTTTGTCTAAAAATTTGGCGACGTACCGAGCCAGTTTATCAATTGTCTATTGAGTGCGGCCACAGCTTTCCCAAGTTCCCATGCTTCCCGATTGCGCGGGGTGACATAGTTGGAAATTGCCCGCAACTGCAAAAAAGGAATACCTAATTGGCGACATACATAATGAACCGCAGCACCTTCCATACTCTCAATATCCGCATGGAATTCGGATTCGCGACGGGCTATGGTAGCGGCACAACCGGATACTGTATTCACGCTAATTGCCTTCACCTTTTTGAGGCCATCCAAAGAAAATGGAACTGAGTCAAAATCGTTGAGAAGGAGCGATTCCATTAAGCCCGGAGCCTGCAATCCTAGTGCTTCCAGACTGAGAAATTCATCATGATCTTCAGCGCCTAAATCACCAAAGTTTTCTTGCTTCACAACAACACATTCGCCCAGTGCCAAGTCTTTATTGAACGCACCGGCAACTCCTGCATTCAGCACAAAGTCAATAGCACGATCGGCCAACGTATGAGTTAACGAAAACGAGGTAGCGACCAGCCCCACGCCGGTGCACAAAATCTTTA
Source organism: Bacteroidota bacterium (assembly GCA_018267675.1). Classification (GTDB taxonomy): domain Bacteria; phylum Bacteroidota; class Bacteroidia; order Chitinophagales; family Chitinophagaceae; genus UBA1952. The sequence continues at coordinate 4,772 of JAFDYA010000106.1, read as the reverse complement.
CCTGCATTCCCAATGCGACAGGTTTGGTTTTCAGCCATTCAAGGCTTGGTTCCAGCTCAGCAGCAGTCGCGGCAACAAGAAGAATCGTCACAAGCTGCAAGCTGCATTTTTTTTGTCAAATGCTCCATAGGTTTTTCTAAAAGCTACCATTAGTAGAATCATTTACTTTTGGTCTCACAATGGTATATCTCACCCGAGTAGAACAATTTAACGCCGCCCATAAACTCAGCAATCCTAATTGGGATGCAGCAAAAAACTGGGAAGTGTTTGGGAAATGTTCCAATGAAAACTGGCATGGGCATAACTATGAATTGCATGTCACGATAAAAGGAGATCCAAACCCTGAAACAGGTTTTGTTTTTAATGCAAAGACGCTTGGCAATATCATTAAGCAGGAGGTATTGGAAAAAGTAGATCATAAGAATCTGAATTTGGACGTAGCCTTTATGGCGGGGAAATATACCAGTGCCGAAAATTTGGCGATCGCAATTTGGGAACAGCTAAAGCCCCACGTAGAGCAGGTGGGCGCGCACTTGCATTGTATCCGACTCTATGAAACCCCACGGATTTACGTGGAGTATTTCGGCTAGTCGTTGCCATTCCTCTTTAATTTCAAATACCCAATCCAATTGATACTAGACCAACAAGAGAAGGATAAGCTAGCGGCCCGTCAGATAATGATGGATAATTACCGCAACATTATAGAAGCAACCGGAGAAGACCCCAACCGCGAAGGGTTGCTGAAGACGCCGGAGCGCGTGGCCAAAGCCATGCAGTTTCTTACTCGTGGCTATGAGATTAGTGCTAAGGATATTCTGGAAAGTGCAAAATTTCATGAGGGGTACAATGAAATGGTCATTGTGAAAGACATTGAGCTTTATTCCCTTTGTGAGCATCACATGCTTCCTTTTTTTGGTAAAGCGCATGTGGCCTATATCCCTAATGGTTGGATCACCGGTCTCTCCAAATTGGCTCGCGTTGTAGATGTTTTTGCGCGCCGACTACAGGTGCAAGAACGGCTCACACACCAGATCTTGGATGCTATCCAGGATTCGCTCAACCCACAAGGGGTTGCCGTGGTAATAGAGGCACAGCATCTTTGCATGATGATGCGCGGTGTTGAAAAACAAAATAGCATCACGACAACATCAGCCTTCAGTGGAGAATTTATGAACCACGTCACTCGGTCTGAATTTTTGCGTCTTATCGGATAAGGACCCAGCGAAGGCTACCGCCTCCAGTCTTCCACGGCAAAGTCTTTTTGTTTGCCTGCTTTTAGAGCAGGATAGAGAGCAGCAAGCAGCCCTACAATAAAAACAGTAAGGGCAACCAAGACAAAGTCGCTCCATTGCATCCGCACGGGATAGGACTCAATGATAAAATCACCACTGAGTTTCACCCAGCCAAAATGCTGCTGGCCAAGGCAAAGAAAGAAGCCTAATAGTAGGCCTATTCCACCGCCTACAATTGCCCAAAGCAAGCCCTCTGTCAAGAAAATTCTTCTTATTAGCTTATTGCCCGCGCCCATAGCACGCAACACAGCTATGTCTTTCCGTTTTTCTAGCACAAGCAGACTCATGGCACCGATCATATTCACGGAGGCAATCAGCAGGATAAATAACAAGATTACATAGGTTGCCCATTTTTCACTACGCATCACGCCGTTAAGCGTTTTGTTTTGCTCAAATCGGGATTCTATAAGGAAGTCGCCACCCAATAAGCTCCGAAGTTCTCGCTGTATTTCTTTTTTGTTTGCCCCCGGATTGAGCCTCATCTCTAAGGATGAAAATTTGTTCGGTTCGTTGAATAGTTGCTGCACCAAGTGGAGTGGCGCCAAAACATATCGAGCATCAAAGTCTTCCTGCACTTTGAAGACGCCCTGCGGGTGCATTTCTAAGCTGTTGAAAGCTGCCATCGGATTCAATACCGGATTGTCCACTTCCGCATTGGGGTAGTACACCATCAGTCGGCTGAAATTGTTGTCCACAGTAAGGCCGAGGCGCGCCGCGATATGCACGCCCAGTAAAGCTCCAGGAACGGCTCCTGAGCTCAGCGTGTCATCACCGGCAATAATATAGGGGCGCAGATCATTGACCTTGAAATAGGCATTGGGTACCCCACGAAGCGTTACGGCAATTTGTTCGTCATCGGTATTGACCAATACATTATCCTCCAATATTGGTGCTACCGTATTGATCCCGGGAATAGCTTGGATTCGCAGCAATTTATCCGTAGGAAGCTCAAAGAATTTGCCCCTTTCGGGCCGCACCCGCACATCGGAATAAAAAGCCGTGTATAGGTTGCCGATTAAATGTTCAAAACCATTGAACACACTAAACAATAGAATCATGGCACAACTCCCCACAGCCAAGGCAGTCATTGAGATCCTAGAAAGCAAAGGCGCTGCATTCCTACCTCTTTTCCCACGTAAGTATCGAATGGCAATGAGTGAAGCAGGCATCAGCGATTGTTATGAAGAGCTGCCGACAATATTAAATGTACTGGCGCAAAGGCAACATAGTTAGGCCTGTTTGTTTTCCTTTTCTTCATTGATCTTTTTAAACAGTTCTTCCATTTTAAAAACATAATCCAAGGTGTCGTCAATGAAGAAATGAAGTTCCGGTACTCGTCGAAGTTGGTGCTTCACGCGGTGGCCCAAAAGGTTCCTCCATTCCGAAGTTCTAGCCTTAATATCATGAAGCAGTGCGGCGTCATCCGCAATTTGAAACATGCTGAGGTACACACGAGCTTCTAATAAATCGGGGGTCATCATTACCTTGGAAATGCTCACCATTCCTCCTTTTAGGACATTAATCCCTTCTCGAATAAATATAGCACTCAGTTCTTCCTGTACCAGTTGGCCAACTTGTTTCTGTCGTTTCGTTTCTTCCATATAGTTTCCTATCCCACCAAAAAAAATGGGAATAGAGCGTATAAAGTTAGCCAAATGCCATTGAAATGACGGGTACACGCGCTTTCCTGTTGTACATTCGTGCCCTTAATTGGATTATTTATGAAACCTCTGTTTTTTATATTACTTGCCGCTGTAGCCATGAGCTCTTGTGAGGAGAAAGGGCCAATAATTGATTTCGGTGCCAAAGCCTTTGACACTTCGTTTATAGCACCCGTTGAAGCTGTTGCTCCGCGAATGGTTTTGATAGAGGAGTTTACCGGAGTCACTTGCCCCAACTGCCCATTGGGTCAAAAGGATCTGGCTGCTTTTGACGCGGCCAACCCAGGTAGATTGGCCATCATGAGCTTAGAAATTATTGGTCAAACGCAAACGAAGCCTGTAGATGAACATGGCGTAAAAACAAAAAATGATAATCGGACTCAGGCCGGTACCGATTTGAGTAGCGGCATCTACGGCGCCAATAATAGTATTCCTGTTGCCGGTATTGACCGAGTACCGGTTGCGGGCAATATGCTCCTTGGTCGGGGTAGCTGGGCGGCTCAAATAAACAGCCGCTTGGCAACAGTTGCTCCGGCAAACATCAGCCTGAAGAGCAGCTATGATGCAGGCACAAACAAAGCTACGCTGAAAGTACATGTGGCCTACACCAGTCCGGTTGCAGTTGGGCAAAAATTGACCGTAGCCCTTATCGAAAGTGGCATTGTAGATGCACAGTTATTGCCTTTTGGAGACACTGCTGATGTTGCCGCAAATTATATACACAACCATGTACTACGGGATATCTTAACCGCACCTGTTGGTTCCAGCATCCTGGGAGATAAGACCACCAAAGTGGCTGGACAAGTCTATGAACGTACTTTCGTTTATACCCTTCCGGCTACTGTCCTCAACCCTGACAATTGCCATTTTGTAGCCTTCGTTGCCAATGATGCCGGGAACGACAAAGAAGTAGTACAAGCAGCCACTACACACCTGAAATAGCATTTGCTCAATAGCTAGCTTTGCGTGTCCCTAAAGCCATAGCTAGCTCCGGATTATTATCATGAATAAGCTTTTAAACTCTTGCCTCTTAGCATTCGGATTAGTGTATTTGGGTGCTTGTGGACAAATAGACCAACCAACGAATAAGCAGGATACTGATAGTGTTGTTACGCCAGTCGCCTTGAACATTCCAAAGTTCAATGCAGACACAGCTTATGATTATATCGCCAAGCAACTCTCCTTTGGCTTCCGGACACCAGGCTCCCCGGGGCAAGCCGCTTGTGCCGACTGGATGGAGCAAATGCTACAAGCAAGTTGCGACACCGTTTACCGCCAGCAAACAACAGTAACTGGAGGAGATAAAAAGTCCCTTCGTTGCATCAACATCATTGGAGCTATTCATCCAAATGCCACCAGGCGCGTACTGCTCCTGGCACATTGGGATAGTCGACCTTGGGCGGATGAAGACACCAAGGATAAAGACAAACCGATCCTAGCAGCAGATGATGCGGGCAGCGGAGTCGCCGTACTGCTGGAACTGGCACGAACGCTAAAGAATAGTCCCTTGCCTAAAGACTTGGGTGTGGATATTCTTATGACCGACGTGGAAGACTACGGTCGCTCGGACTGGGGTGAGAATAGCTACTGTCTAGGCACACAGTATTGGGCTACCCATCCACATGTGCCCGGTTACAAAGCAGATTTTGGCATCTTACTCGATATGGTAGGTGCAAAAGATGCGCGGTTTCCAATGGAGCAAAGCTCTACCCAATACGCGCAGAATATTCAGCAGAATGTGTGGCAAGCCGCTACCAGAGCAGGCTATAGCTCCTTTTTTCCCCCTACACCTAGCCGTGGTGGCGTGACAGACGATCAT
>JAFDYA010000105.1 GCA_018267675.1 Bacteroidota bacterium | reverse complement strand
TCAAGCGGGCTACTATCTTCAGTTGGTCGGATAAGCTATTCCCTGAGCTGGGGTATTTAGATGAAAGAGTAGTGGAGTTATTGGCCGCTGTTTGGATTACGGAAGTATAGGACTGTGTCTGTTGGGAGATATAGCGAACAAAAGTGAGTTCGTGCCCGGCAGGTGTCGAGGGGGCAGGGTCAACTGTTCCATTTACGATATTGTAAAAGGAATTGATGTCCGATATCGCCATACCCATATCCACTTGAGGCCCTTGTAGAACCGGTGATACCCCATTACCTATTTGAATTGCCAGCGGGTCGGGCATTGTCGCATTTGGGTAGCCAGTGGGGAAGCCGGTATAGGTGGCCTCCAGATACCTACCTAACCATCCGGTATTGATGTATTGATTTGCATCAGAAGCGGAATTCCAAATATCGGTAGCACGGAAGTGCGAATAGTTGGGATTGGGGTAGCTCACACCCTGAACGATGTTGACAATACCTCCATTATACATGGTTCGGATGCCCGTCATGGCAGGGTTCAAACCGGTAACAGTAGTACCTGCTAATGACAACACCTTGCTGGATGGAATGAGGATATTGGAACGACAAGAAGACAAGGCGCTATATTGGTCAAGGGGAATGACCGTGTTTAGTCCGTCATTCCCGCCATTGAGTTGTATCAATACGAGTACTCTGCCACTTGCCTGACTTTGCTTTGCCAATAGTTGGAGTATAGGAGTGGATGCGAAAGTGCTGATGGGAAAGCCATGAAGCATATACGCCAATGACGCACCCCCACTGATTTTCAGAAAGTCTTTACGTTTCATTGATCCAATTTTATTTTAGTAATGGGCAATTCGCCCGACTATTTTTTTAGTTAATTATTGCACTATCCTTTTTTAGCAAAGCATGTGTTCCGCACTATGCATAAGTTCGGACAACAATGAGGTAATTCGCGTTGTGACGATCCCCTTGAACGTGCTATTGCCCGGGCTGGAAGTATAATCTGTCCAAGCTTTTGTCCAATAATAATTAGTGGTTTGTCCGCTGAGCAGGATACTTGTTTTCAAGCTTGTCTTTCGGGTTGCTGATAGATCTAGGCCAAGCAAGAGATCGCAGAAGTATTGCAACAGTATGTCGGGGTCATCTGGATTGCTACAAGTCTGAGCAAATGCTAAAACATCAATCTTGAGCCGACCACCACTCACGGGAAGGCCGGTGCCGAGTAGGGAATCAATGATTTTGAGCCGGTGAGGGTAGGTATTAGAATTGATCCAAAGTTCGTAGTACTGTGGTGTCTGATAATAAGCAGGGTAACCGGAAACGTTAGGTGGCTCGCCAAGATCAATGCCGTTGAGCGCTGCATTGGAGACTAGGGTGTACCAGGCTGAGTAAGTCTTAGGCGTGTCAAACCCCGCAGGAAGGCTCATGCCAAAGGTGCGGTAGTTGCCCACCAGAAAGTCGAGTGGCGTACGGATGTAGCAGCCTCGGCTATTGGTGTCAAAGAAGTGTTGGCTCTTTAGGAGTAGTTTTAGTACCGGCGTAATATTCCAGTGGTTGGCGATGAGTGAAGTGACCATACCATTGATGATGGTACTTTGTACGCTTGGGTCAGTCACCGTGTCATAATACACAAAGTAGCGATAGAGTTTGGTGCAAATCCAATTTGCGGTTTGGGTGGCCGTTGCGGTAAAAATCATATCGATGAGTGCATCGACTTCGTTGGCACCGTTTGCGCCTGTTTGTCCGGTAATTACTGTGTTGTTGTAGAAAGATGAGAATTGCTTGTTGGTGGTATCGTGGCGGGTAGGGGTGAATTTGCTGGATACCGGATTGGTTGTTGTATCCAATTGCCAGCCGGTAAGTGCGCGTGCCGCGGCCTTTACATCCGGTTCGGTATAGTTAGGCGTATTGTATTTTGAGACGGTAAACAACTCTTGTAGTTCTCTACCATAATTTTCATCAGGAGCTGATTTGGTACTATAGCGCCCATTAAGATAGATGAGCATGGCGGGGTCTTTAGTAACCGTGGTGGTGAAGGTCTTAAAGTTCCACAATGCGTTTGTACGCAGCATGGCATGATAGAAGTAGGCAATCCTTGAGTCGCTAATCACCGATATTTCTGTTGCAAAATGATTGTGCCAGAACCAAGCCATTTTTTCCAGGATACTACAATTTTGATTCAGCAAAAGCCCCATCCACCAAGCTTTTAAGGAGAGTCGTCGTTTAGAATTTACTGTACCATCTCCATAGGCAGCATTCACCCAGGTGTTGTTGGCGAGTACTCCTGTGGGGTCGGTATAGCCGGTGTAATAATTATTGACTGGTGGCGCCGGTACTGCACTCGGCACATTTGAAAAAAGGTAGTCCACAGCAGCTCCGGGCGTCATTGCCAGTAGTGTCTGAACATCTGCCGGCTTCACCCCAAATGTTGTTCGACGGAGCAAGTGAATCACTTCTGCTTTCGTCCAAGCCCCGTTGTAGGCACTAAGCGTACCAGTTGTTTTTTGTAACCCTTTTGGCAAACTGTGATTAGCATACTTCTCAAAAATGGCATCTTCAGCATTCAGAGAAGAGGAGTTGAGTACTTTGCCTAAGAAATTACGGCGATCATAATTACCCATTGTATGCGCGTTGTTAGATTAAGTTTGACGATAGAAAAACCTTAAAGTTTAAATAGTCGTCAAAAAATATTTTTGAAATTGGTCAAGTTTTTTGAAGAATTATAATTTTTGACCTTTTTTTTTTAGAGCGCCTAAAAACTGCAATAAAAATCTCCTGATTATCTTTCGGGCTTTTTAAGTAACTCGAGGACCCCAAAAAGCAGAAATGGCAGCAACAAAGAAAATCCTACACATCGCTGTGGCAGGCAATATAGGTGCAGGCAAGACCACACTGACCACTTTGTTGGCCAAGCATTATGGTTGGCAGCCCCATTTTGAGGATGTAGATTTCAATCCTTATCTCGCCGACTTTTATGATGATATGCCCCGCTGGTCTTTCAACCTGCAGGTGTATTTTTTGAACAGTAGGCTTCGGCAATTATTGGAGATTCAGAATGGCCAGCAGAGCGTCATTCAAGACAGAACGATCTATGAGGATGCGGAGATTTTCGCCCCTAATTTGTTTGATATGGGCCTGATGACCCTTCGGGATTTTGATAATTATAAGACACTCTTCGGTACACTCAGTAAAATGGTGAAAGCCCCGGATTTGCTTATTTATCTCAAGGGCAGTATTCCGAAGCTTGTGGATCAAATCCAGAAACGCGGAAGAGAGTACGAAGAGAATATTCGGCTGGATTATCTGAAGCGATTGAACAATTTCTACAACACATGGATAGATAATTACAAAGACGGTCCTCTGCTTGTCGTTGATGTGGACAATCTGGATTTTACCACACGGGATGAGGATTTTGCAGCGGTAGTTGCTAAGATTGATGCGGAGCTTTTTGGATTGTTTTGAGGCTTTGACGAGCTAGCGCGTTGTCCCTTTTTGATTTCTTTAAATTTTGCTGGCGTGCTATTTGCTATTGCTGTGCTGTTAATAAAAAATTGATTAACCAATGAAGAACAAAACGGTATTGATAACCGGTAGTACCTCCGGAATTGGCTTAGCCATTGCCAAAGCATTTGCTGCTCAAGGCTACAACATTGTGTTTAATGGGTTGGAAGCAGATGGTGCTACGATCGCAAAGTCGGTGGCGGATGCTGCCGGGGTAGATTATATCTTTTCTCCCGCCAATATGCTGGATCCTGCGGCCATTCGCGCATTGGCTGCGGAAGCCCTTGCAAAGTTTGGTACGGTAGAAGTTTTGATTAATAATGCCGGTATTCAGTTTGTTTCGCCGCTGGAAGATTTTCCTGAAGCAAAATGGGATGCAATTATCGGTATCAACCTTTCAGCAGCCTTTCATCTTACTAAAGCAATATGGCCATCTATGAAGGCAAATAAGCACGGTCGGGTGATCAATATTGCGTCTGCACATGGCTTGGTTGCCTCGGAGTTTAAGTCGGCTTATGTGTCCGCTAAGCATGGATTAATCGGTTTCACTAAGACCATAGCGTTGGAAGGCGCTCCTTTCGGTATCACAGCAAATAGCATCTGCCCGGGCTATGTTCATACGCCCATTGTGGATAAGCAAATACCCGAGCAAATGAAAGTGCACAACATGACACAAGAAGAGGTAGTGGCTAAAGTATTCTTGGACAAGCAAGCGATCAAGAAGTTCAATACCGTAGAGAGCATAGCACAAAGCGCATTATTCTTGGCTTCGGAAGCAGCCGAGACGATTACCGGCATTGCGCTACCCGTTGATGGCGGCTGGACGGCACAATAGCACAATCGATATTTTTATTTTTTATTTTTTCCTCAACGCGGATTCATGCCCTATTTAGAGACAAACAATATTCGGCTGCATTACCTGCAAGGCCCTAAGAATGGCCCCCTACTTTTTTTGTTACATGGCCTCACCGCCAACGCCCATGCTTTTGATGGTATTCGCGAAGCCGGCCTCGACCAGCATTACGAAGTAGTTGCAGTAGATTTAAGAGGAAGAGGCTTGTCCGATCATCCTGCCTTTGATTATAGCATGGAAGACCATGCCCAAGATATATTGGGGCTCATGGCGCATTTTAAGGCGGATCGTGTAGCGATTGTGGGGCATTCCTTTGGTGGGCTTTTGGGGTATTATTTATCCGCAAATTATCCGGAAAAGGTTGCTCGGCTTGTTGCGTTGGACGCTGCAGCGCGGATGAATCCTATGGCGGCAGAGATGTTGGCCGTTCGACTCAGTAAGTTGGATGTTCGCTACCCAAGTTTTGCAGCTTATTTGGAAGGGGTGAAGTCGGCTCCATACAATACTTTTTGGTCGCCGGAGATGCTATCCTATTACAAGGCAGATGTTCGCCCACATGACGAAGGTGGCGTGACCCCTCGCCCACAATTGGCCAATATTATCGCGGCAAGCCTAGGCGTTGCTGCCATACCCTGGCCGGAGTTGATACCGGAGATTAAATGCCCGGTATTACTAGTCAACGCTCCGGAGGAATATACGATGGGAATGCCGTTGCTCCCGGATGACTTAGCGGAAGAAACAGTTGAAATGTTGGCGGATGGTAAGTTAGTGACAGTGGACGGTAACCATCAGACGATGTTGTATGGGAGTGGTGCGCAGCAAATTGTTGCGGCGATTATCCAATTCATGGGCAAGCAATAGACCGATATTTGTAGGGATGATGCGCTTACTTCATCCCTCATATTAGCTGTGTATCGAATCCTGCGTTTTCTTTTATTGCTCCTTTTCTTGGCCTTCATTTCGGAGATTCAGGGCTATGCGCAGCTGCGACCGATAGCTAGGGATACACTTTCCCACACAAAGCGTTTTCAGCCGGGGAAGCTCGCGAATAATTTACTACTGCAGGCGTGGACCTCGCTACAGCGTCCTGCCGGGGATACCAGCGACCAAGCGGTATCATCCTTAGTATTGCTCACGCCTGCGGAGGAGTATTTCGCGCCTTTTGCAGGTCGGGTGATTCGGCATATCGCTATATCTAGGTTTAGCTTTGATCGGATTTTTACGGATACAAGTTCTCGGATAACGAGTACAGCGGCTGATCTCGCCACAACACTCCATAAAACAACTCGGGCATGGGTCATTCGGAACAACTTGTTTCAAAAAGAAGGAAACAGGATTAACCCCTATATCCTCGCAGACAATGAACGTTTCCTCCGCACACTGGATTATTTACAGGATGCGCGCATATTGGTACAACCTATCTTGGGTACCGACTCGGTAGATCTATTGGTGATTACCAAAGACCTTTTTTCTATCAAACTAACGATAGACAATGATGGTTATGATGCCGGGCGGACAAGGCTTTCGGAAGAGAACTTTTTGGGTATGGGACAGAAGATCCAGGGAACAATCCTGTTCAATCCCGTTCGGAATCCTGAGTTGGGTTATGGCTTTGAATACAGTAAGAATAATATTGGAGGGAGCTTTGCCAATGGTTTCCTCTCCTACAACAATATTGATATTGGACGTAGTCTGGGTTTTGAGCCGGAAGCCTCTAGTTCCATCATTGTGCAACGTCCGCTACCCTCACCCTATTCTTATTATGCCGGTGGACTGGAACTAAGTCAGAACAAGGCTTTGAACGCCTATGGAGATACGGGCTTTATTCCGTACGCTTACAATATTTACGACTTCTGGGCGGGGTATAATTTATCCTTACATCACATCATGAAGTATGATGCTACAGTCCGGGATAGAAAGTTCTTTTCACTACGATACTACCAACGCTACTTTTACAACAGTCCCGACTATTTTGGACAAAGGTTTGATCCAATCTATAATAACATTACTGCATTGTTGGGTCAGCTTACTTTTTTCAAACAAGACTATATCAAGACGCAATACCTCTACGGCTTTGGGGTGACCGAGGATATTCCCTACGGGTACAATTTGTCTCTTACTGCAGGGTGGTGGAAACAACTGTATCTGGAGCGGCCTTATGTCGGGATTGTGGGCGACTACTATACCACAGCAAGGCGAGGATCCTTTGGACAATACTATTTGCGTGCAGGTACTTTTTTTGAACGAGGCGGACGCTGGAGTGATGCTGCATTGATGTTGGGTCTTACAAGATATAGCCGACTGTTTGTCCCCACGCCAAAGCTCAAAATTCGGCAGTATTTCAGGGGAACCTATGCTCGGGTGTTTAATTCAATCACCTCGGAGCCACTCCGCATCAACAATGTTTTTGGTCTTCGGGACTTTGGTAGTGATAGTGCTGAGGGGAATGAAAGAATATCATTTAGGAGTGAGACAATTTTTTATCTCAACAAGACAATCATAGGTTTCCACTTTGCACCGTTCGTCTTTCTTGATGCGGCATTATTGCGCAATGTCCCCGATACGTATGCAGATGCCAATTTCTATCCGGGCTTTGGTGCTGGCTTGCGGATGAGAAATGAAAATTTTGTTTTTGGTACTTTGGAGTTTAAGGCCGGAGTGTTTCCACGGAACGTGCCCGGGCAATCCAGTTTCAAGTTTTTGATTGCTTCTGATTTGCGCTACAAGTATCGGAGCACTTATATCCATCCGCCGGACATTGCCCGACTCAATACAGATGACTGGTGATTTTTAATCCGAGCTTATTCTCCTCCTGGATTTTAAAATCATCATTCCTTGCTGCAAATAGCTTTGTAGAATAACGAGGGCTAAAGCAACCGTCAATTGCTCCTGATAAAAGCAGGTACTTTTGTATGGGCAAAAATCAAGCTTCCCGTTTTTCACGAATCATTTTTCCTGCATGTTACTTACGAAACGTTTCTATCGCAGCCTGTACGTTGTTTCCTACTTTTTCCTTCCAGCCTTACTTTTTCTTTTTCGCGTCCCGGTATGGGCACAAGAGCAGAATCCCTATCGTCCGGGAGCAATCTTGTCCGGCATAGAAAAGCTAAAGGTGACTGGCTCGGTCTTATACATTGCGGCCCATCCGGATGATGAGAACACACGCTTGTTGGCTTATCTCGCTAATGAATTGAAACTACGGACGGGTTATTTGTCACTCACTCGTGGAGATGGTGGGCAGAATTTAATCGGTACGGAGCAGGGCGATGCCTTGGGCTTACTTCGTACACAAGAGCTTTTAGCAGCACGTAGTGTAGATGGTGCAGCGCAGTTTTTTACTAGAGCTAATGATTTTGGATTTTCTAAAAATCCGGAAGAGACATTCAATATATGGGACAAGCAACTAGTCCTTGCAGATGTAGTGTGGGCAATACGGCGTTTTCGCCCGGACGTACTGATTACACGTTTCCCCACTACCGGAGAAGGTGGCCATGGGCATCACACGGCATCGGCTATCCTGGCCTCTGAAGCATTTGACGCTGCCGGCGACCCGAAAAGATTTCCGGAGCAATTGAAGTATGTCGGCGTGTGGCAACCCAAAAAATTGTACTGGAATACCTTTAAATTCGGAAGCGTCAATACCACAGCAGAGAACCAACTGAAGCTGGACGTTGGCGGTTTCAATCCCTTGCTGGGAAAGGGTTATGGTGAGCTTTCAGCAGAGAGTAGAAGCAAGCATAAAAGTCAGGGTTTCGGAACGGCAAAAAGCCGAGGAGCACAACTGGAATACTTTAAGTTGATAAAAGGGGATAGTTCGAAAGTGGGACTCTTTGGTGGCATTGTACAGGATTGGAGTCGTTTCCCGGGTACTTCGGAATTAGCGTCAGCAATTGACCGGGCAATCCAAAATTTCCAGACCAAGCACCCTGCTCAATCCTTGCCGGACTTGCTTAGAATTTACAACAGTTTGAAAGCATTACCCGGTACTGACCCATCATTGCAATACTATCGTAAACTAAAATTGAAGGAAACGAAAAATCTCCTGTTTGCAGCAGCAGGTTTATGGTTGGAGGCGACTAGTGCGCAGTATTCCTGCGTGCCGGGGGAGAAGATGAACATCAAAGTGCAAGTGCTTGCGCAAAGCAACGCTAAGGTGCAGCTAGTGGGCATTAGTTATCCATACCAAGAAGATTCTAACGTTTTGCTCCCGCTGAAGCAGGAGCAGTTATACAGCTTTGAACATGAGATGAAAATCCCTGAAGATGCACGTTATTCCGACCCGTATTGGCTACGAAGCCCGCATCCGATTGCTAATTATATCGTAAATCAGCAAGAATTGATTGGCCAGGCTGAGAATGAAGATGCGCCCGCAGTTCGCTTTAAGGTTTTGATTGGCAAGCAGGCGTTCAGTGTATCGAGGCCGATTGTGTACAAAAGCGTAGATCCGGTAAAGGGAGAAGTCTATCGCCCATTTGAAATTTTGCCGCCGGTTACGTTGCATTTGTCGGACAAAGTGCTGGTGGCTGGTGATACTGCTCCTCGGCAGCTACAGGTGGAAATACAAGCACATTCCGATAGCCAAAAAGGGAAGCTAGTCATCACTGCACCAAGTGGATGGAAGGTGCAGGCAGTACAAGAAAACTTTATGATCCCCAAGGCAGGGCAAGAAGCTAGCATTTTATTGCGTATTACAGGTACTGCTTCGGCAAAAGATGGACTACTAAAAGCAGAAGTGGAAATTGACGGAAAGCGCTATGGCAAGAGCATTCAACGGATAAGTTATGACCATGTCCCCTATCAGTTTTTCTTGCAGGAGGCAAGCACCAAGTTGGTGAAGCTTGATTTGAAAAAGCGGGGCAATAATATTGGGTATATCCCCGGGGCAGGTGATGAAGTAGCTGCAAGCTTGCAGCAGATTGGCTACAAGGTAACCACCTTGACTAATGAACAGCTAGCACAAGCCGACCTGAGCAAGTTTGATGCAATCGTAGCCGGAGTTCGTGCGTATAATGTGAATGAGCAATTGGCCTCCTACAAGGTTCGGTTGATGCAATATGTGGAGCAAGGGGGCAATTATATTGTCCAATACAACACGAACTCTCGCTTGGGTCCGCTTAAGGCAAAACTTGGCCCCTGGCCATTTACGGTTTCAAGCAAAAGGGTCACCGATGAAAATGCCACAGTGAGTTTTCTGGATCCCGACGCTGCTGTACTAAATCAGCCAAATAGGATAACCGCAAAAGATTTTGATGCTTGGGTACAAGAGCGCGGCACTTATTTCGCGAGCAACATTGACCCCCGCTATGAGAAAGTCTTTTCGATGCACGACAAGAACGAAGCACCGGAGGAGGGAAGCCTCATTATTGGGAAATATGGGAAAGGTAATTTTGTCTATACCGGTTTGGTGTTTTTCAGAGAGTTACCGGCAGGAGTCCCCGGAGCATATCGTCTATTTGCCAATATTTTAAGCTTAAAGAAGCGGTAGCCTTGTGCTTCAGAATACCTGAATCGCTTTGAATCACTATTTCATTTAGACTTAATTTTTGTCATCAATCTAAGTTACTCGGTTCCCTATCTTTGGGCAAAATCAATTTTACTTTTCCACGATCATCTGCTATGCGTTTTATAGTCACCTCCACCTCCCTGCTTAAAAATCTACAACAAGTTGGAGGTGTGATCTCCAGCAATACTGTTCTATCAGTGTTAGAAGATTTTTTGTTTGAATTAGAGGGTAATTCCCTTTCGGTTACAGCCACAGACTTGGAAACCATGATACGCGTGAAGATGGAAGTGAGTGAAGCCCAAAATGATGGCCGCATATGTATTCCGTCAAAGATTCTGTTGGAGTATCTCAAGAATTTACCGGAACAACCCATCACTTTTAGCATTGATGAGCAAGACTTGAGTGTTGAAATGTCTTCGTCTGTAGGCAAATACAAGATAGGCGGCGAGCGTGCTGATGACTTTCCGAAAGAACCCGAAGCGGACAATACGACTTCCTTTTCTATCCCGTCTATCGCTTTAATCGATAGCATCAACAAAACCCTTTTTGCAGCAAGCACAGATACCATTCGGCCTGCAATGACGGGGGTATTGTTTGAATTGACTCCGGAGGCTATGACCTTTGTGGCCACGGATGCACACCGCTTGGTGAAGTTTTCTAGAACAGATATTGCACCACCTGCTCAAGATAATATTGTCGTACCACGGAAGCCGCTACAACAATTGCGGAATAACCTTCCTAATGATTCATCAGAGTTGAACCTAAGCTACAATACCAGCCATTTGTTTGTAGATACTGGCCGGCTCTATCTTAGTTGCCGCTTGATTGATGCCCGTTTCCCGGACTATAAGGCGGTGATCCCAACGGACAATCCATTTAAGCTTTCTGTAAATCGCACGGACTTTATGAGTGCTTTGCGCCGGGTGAGCATTTTTGCCAACAAGACAACTAGTCAAGTTTTGTTGGATATCAATGGGAATAACCTACAATTATCAGCCCAGGATATTGACTTTGCCTATGAAGGTAAAGAGCAACTCACTTGTGCTTATACCGGAGAGGATATGAAGATCGCCTTCAATGCCAAGTTGATGGTCGAAATGCTCAATAATATGGAGGGAGATGAAGTACAACTCAATTTGAGCACCCCTAATCGTGCCGGTATCTTCCGGCCAATAGAAGACAATGAAAATGTAGATGAGCTGATGTTGCTGATGCCCCTTATGGTGGGCATTTAGCCTAAGCTTATTGTTGGTTTGAGCTCCGATAGGGATAGAAATCATCACGGCTTACCGTGATGATTTTTTGTGTCATAGAATAAGCCGGATTAGGGTAGAATGGGGTAGTGTGGTCGTCGATATACACTCGGTCTAGACGGGGCAAATTGGCCAAGCTGGATGGGAGTAGCAATGCGCCACAACGCACCACATCCAGCTCCTGGAGTTTGTACAGCCGACCCATAGACTCTGGCAGCCGATCAAATGAGTTGCGCGCCAAATACAGGAACTGCAAATTTTTTAGATCGCCGAAACATTCCGGCAAGACTAGTAGATTGTTATTGCTAAGGTCTAATGTTTGAAGTTTCACCAACCTGCATACAGAATTGGGTAGCTCGGATAGCTTGTTGATAGCGGCTTTGAGCCGGATAAGCGATGGGAGCTGGCCGATGTTTTCGGGAAGCGCCTTCAGCTCATTTCCGACCAGAAATAATTCGTAAAGCTTGGGTAGCTTGCAAATACTTTCCGGTAGTTCAGCAAGGATGTTATGGCTAAAGGAGATGCTTTCCAGGTTCGTCAATTCCCCAATAAAATCCGGGATTTGAGTCAGTCGATTTTGAAATAGATTGAGCTTTTGTAGCTTTTTACACCTGCGCAAACTTGGGGGCAATACTTTTATTCTATTATGGTTGAAATCCAACTCTTCAAGATTTGGAAACTGATCCAAAATATCCGGGATCGAGTCCATAGAACGAAAGCTCATCCTGATGACCCGTACTTCCTCCCGGTGCTCCAAGGCTACATCCCAGTCGCGAAATATACGACGTGCCTCTGCTGTTGAGCCAAAAAACATCCCAAAAAAGACAAGGAGAAAGCTCAGGTAAAAGCGCATACCTAAAGCTACGTCAATAATAGGAATCCAGACTAGCGCCGCATGGATTTGTACTCCGAATTGCTGATAATTTTATAATCCGGTGGCACTCGGAATTGTGCACTCTCTATCGGCTGCGCTTCAATCTTCTCTGCGGCGAAATGCATGGTGATCCCTTCTTCATTTCGATATTCAAAGCTGAGCGGCATATATTTTATTCCGGGTAGCCGGTCAAACAATATTGCTTCCGGAGCTACCCAGTCCTTTGTTATATACACAATAGAATTGCTGCCATCCTTGTAAGTAATTGTGACTTTGCTGCATTTTTCTCCGGCAATGGTCATACTACCGGCTTCTTCCTTTTCTTTAAAATCCTTGTAAGGTTTTTGCTTCTCATCAAGATCGGCTGTTTTCAACTGAATGGCATAATGCTGCCCGGCCACGGTTTGCAAGGAATAGATCGCACCGGTATTGCCATTTTCCAGGATCACGTTGCGATAGCCGGAATTCATGACGAGCTCTTTTCGTATGTTTTTACCTTTTATCGTGATCATGTAGTTCCCGGCATGTTCACTAAAGCCGGCACCACCTGCCAGCGGGCCAATAGTGACAGAATAATTAATCACGCCTTCCACAAAGCTTTTCTGGGCGAGCAGATCTGTCGCTGTACAAAAAATACCAAGGAAAAGTACGAGTAGCGCCTTTTTAATACTTAGTTTCATGTTCGTCTGATAATTTAATGGTGACTACTGAGGCTATCGTCCTAAATATGCTCAAAAATCAAGCCTTTTTTCTCCTAGCCTTTTGGTAATTGAACGGTTGTTGTTGGCGGTGTAAACTGGCAAACAACACCGAACCCGGTAACTTTAAAATAGCTTTTCAGCAAGGCAATAATTCCGGCTTCTGTCTGTGCCAAATAGGTGCCATTACTGGCCAATTGCGCCCTGCTCTCCGCATACAATTGTTTTTGAAAATCAGTGTACAAGTCGGGACTACTCGAACTGAGCCAACCCGCACGGCTACTGGCGTCCAGCTTATCCAAGCGTAATTCAAATGAAAGGAGCTTGGGACGAGGAAGCTCTATCAAGAGTATAGAATCCTGCCTGGTAATCTTTAACGAACTATCCTGTAAGTCCACCCCATACTTCGCCGTGTAGGGAAGCGATAAATGCACAGTTTGTTCCAAAAACAGCTTCTTTAATCTGTCTGAAATTGAACCATCATTGGCAAGGTTGGTGGATTTGAAATTTGTCACCCCATTCACTTCGAGCGCTCCTAGCTCCGCAATCTGACGAACGAAAGAATAGTTCTCTATCACCTGCGACCGCACCGCGTTGGCGCCATTGTTCTTACCTAGATAATAGCCCATAAAGACCAGTGCAATGATCACAATCAAGCCGGTGATCAGTCGAATAGTTTGGCTCATGATATTGGTAAAAATAGGAACTAATGAATTGCCTCTATTCGGATGTACTATGCTGTATTTGCTGACCACCGATTTTGATTCCATTTTCAACCGATGGCACCCGTGTGGTGCTGGGGAGTTCTTTTACTTCAATTATGCCAGGGTAACATCTGGGTTGAAGCCTAAGCCTTCCTGAATCTTTACATTTGAGCTTTGCCAAAATCATGAACGAAAAGAAACTCTTTCTGCTAGATGCGATGGCCTTGATCTATCGGGCTTATTTCGCACTGCAACGGACACCACGGATCACCTCCCAAGGTAGAAACACAAATGCACAGTTTGGGTTTACAACAACCCTGCTGGACTTGCTCAATCGAGAGCAACCCTCCCATCTGGCCGTTGTGTTCGAAGGAGGAAGAAGTGATACAGACGTCCATCGGAGTAATGTGTTTGCAGACTACAAAGCCAATAGACAAGCTGCACCGGAGGATATTATTAATGCCCTGCCGGACATCCAACGAATCGTTGAGGGCTTTTCACTGCCCTGCCTGAGTAGTCCGGGGTATGAAGCGGATGATGTGATTGGCACCGTCGCACTCGAAGCTGCGTCCTTGGGCTATACGGTTTATATGGTGACACCGGACAAAGACTATGGGCAACTCGTCCGGGATAATGTGTTCATGTATAAGCCCGGCTATCAAGGGAAGCCTTTTGAAATTCTCGGCCCGGCGGAAGTATGTGCCAAATGGAGCATTAAGCGAGTAGATCAGGTTATTGATTTACTCGGGCTCATGGGGGATACCTCGGACAATATCCCCGGGATTCCTGGTGTGGGGGAGAAAACAGCAGTAAAACTTTTGGCGGAGTTCGATACGCTGGAGGGAGTGCTGGAAGGAGCGGACAGCATCAAAGGTGCTATGGGGGAGAAGGTGAGAAATGGAAAGGAAAGTGCGCTAATGAGCAAGCAATTGGCCACCATCATCACCGATGTTCCTATTAGTTTTCATGATGAAGAATTTAGAGTGAAGGATTTGGATCGGGAAAAATTGGAAAGCATTTTCAATGAGCTTGAGTTCAAATCCCTTTCCCGGCGCGTGTTTGGTGAGGCACAAGCACCTAAGCCTGCACAGGCATTCGACCTGTTTGGGAATCCCACTCAAGGAGGCAATACGCTATTCTTCGGTACCGATGATGCCGCTAGTGATGATGTTGATTCAGTAGAAGCATCGACAATCGACACGACAGCTCACCAATATTTTCTTTACCAAACCCATGCAGAGATTGAAGGCTTAATAGCGCAGTTACAAGCGCAAAACAAAGTGGCCTTCGATACAGAAACCACCCATATTGACGCGAACTATGCCGAGTTGGTCGGATTTTCTTTCTGCTGGAAAAAAGGCGAAGCTCATTATGTAGCATTCCCCGAAAGTCGGGAAGAAGTGCTTGTGATTTTAAAGAAATTTCAGCCATTATTTGCTAAAAAGGAAATGACCTGGGTGGGGCAAAATCTGAAGTATGATTTGCTGGTGCTCCGGTGGTATGGCACTACGATTGAAGGCGCACTTTGGGATACCCTATTAGCCCATTTCCTCATTGAGCCGGATGGCAAACGCAATATGGACGCGCTATCCCTGAAATATCTACACTATCAACCCGTGAGCATTGAAAGCTTAATCGGGAAGAAGGGTAAGGAACAAAAGACGATGCGCGATGTGCCTGCGGAGCAGGTGAAGGATTATGCTGCGGAGGATGCTGATGTGACCTGGCAACTGCAAGAGGTATTTCGCCCGATGGTAGAAGGGAGTACTGCTGCAAGTTTGTTTAGAGATGTGGAGAATAAGCTCATGCCAGTCTTAGTAGAGATGGAGTACACCGGAGTGGGTATTGATGTCCCCTTCCTGACTGCCTATTCTAAGGAATTGGAACAAGAGATAAAGAAAGCTGAAGAATCTGTGTATCGCCAGGCCGGACAGCGGTTCAATCTGGCTTCGCCCAAACAGCTAGGGGAGATACTCTTTGATGGTCTCAAGATTGATGGTGGTGGGAAGAAGACAAAAACAGGACAGTATGCTACCGGGGAGGAGGTATTGCAGAAACTTAGGAAAAAGCACCCCATTATTGAGGATATTCTCAGCTTTCGGCAGTTGGCGAAACTCAAATCCACTTATGTTGATGCGCTCCCACAATTGATTCATCCAAAAACCGGACGCATCCACACTTCCTTCAATCAAACGATTGCCGTTACCGGTAGGCTCTCCTCCAACAATCCAAATTTGCAGAACATACCCATTAAAAGCGAAGCCGGCAGAGAGATTAGGAAGGCCTTTGTCGCTCGGGAAGGTTATACCCTGCTCTCCGCAGATTATTCCCAAATTGAACTAAGAATCATTGCAGCCCTAGCAGGCGAAACCGCAATGATAGCGGCTTTTGCAGATAATAAAGATATTCATACTGCTACTGCTGCAGGGGTGTATGGCGTGCCGGAGTCGGAGGTGACTAGCGAACAAAGACGCAATGCGAAGGCGGTGAATTTTGGTATCATTTATGGCCAGACAGCCTTCGGATTAAGTGAAAGTCTCGGTATCGCGCGGTCTGAAGCAAAAGAAATTATTGACAATTATTTTCGGCAGTACCCTTTCATACAGAAATACATTTTGAGTCAAATTCAGTTTGCACGAGCCCATCAATATGTAGAGAGTATGCTTGGGCGGCGGCGTTGGCTGCCGGATATCCTTTCAGCCAATCAGACCGTTCGGGGCTTTGCAGAGCGCAATTCAGTGAATATGCCCATCCAAGGCACCGCCTCGGATATGATCAAGCTAGCCATGCTCGCTGTAGATAAAGAATTGAAGGCGGCCAAGATGAATACCAAGATGATCCTGCAGGTACATGACGAGTTGATCTTTGATGTGCCCCTGGCGGAGGCCGAACAGGCGAAACAACTCATTACAGATGCTATGTGCCATGCGATGGTCTTGCCCAACCAAGTGCCTATCCGTGCTGAGGCAGGCATGGGGAGCAACTGGCTGGAAGCCCACTAGGGTTGTGTTTCCGCCCGGACTGGCTCGTATCATGGAGCCTGTTTATAACCAAAAAGCATAGCAACTCCGGGTTGAACTACTTATTCCCGAAGAAGCTTGTACGTCTCAATAGATGCCCCTTGTTGTATTTGCAGTAGGTATAAGCCACTGGGTAGATTATCGCTTAGCTCGATCCGTTGTGCTTCTCCGGCTTGCAGATGAAGCGTCCATTGTCCACAATTCGTGCCAAGCAAATTGCTTAGGCTAAGCTGCGCCCTACTCAAAGTCTGTTGTGCCGTTATTACTAACTGCTCAGAAAAGGGGTTGACTACCCTGATAGAAGGTGTTGCACTTTGCTCCAGGGCTACACCACTAGGAGTAGCTGCACCACAGATATAGGGGAGTGGGTTGATTTCAATCGGCTTACCCGGTACTAAGGATTTACCTGCAAATCCTTTAAAGCTGGGCGGGTATTGCCGCACACGGAATACCATGTTCTGATCTACGCGGTCGCCCTGCTTGATGATGCCGGTAAGCGCTACAGGGTTCACGTATTGCCACACTGTTTTACCATTGGTATCCACTTCAAAGAGATTGCCCTTTGTTGCCTCGCAAATCAAGGTATTACCATTGGGTAGCCGCTCCGCACCGGCCATTACTGCCGAGAAGAAATCATACTTATTGGGACTGGCTTGATAAAGCCAATCCGGCCGGTCCGGACCGTAGGGCATGCCTGCTTTCAAAATATAATTACCTTTTTCGTCCAGAGGTGGATTGATTATTTCCACGCTGCTGTAGTTGCCATCCAGCCGGCCATTCCCATTGTTGAAGACAATGATCTTTCCGGCGTCAGGATATCCCTGTGGAATCCAATGGGCATCGTGCGATTCAAAAAATCGTTGGTCGCTGGGCGTACCTCGGCCATAGATCTGAGGATTACCCCAACGGTACAAAATTTCACCCCCTTTGCCGCTGCGGCCACCGCTTGCCCCGCGCGCTTCCTGAGTAGTCGTACTATGATCAATTATCCAGATTTCATTGAAGAAAAAGCTGCTTAACATGATCTGATCTAGTTGCGCGTTGTACGCTATTGAATTCACATGGAGCCAGTCTGGATTAAAGGCAGAACCGGAGATATGGTTGATGTTCAGTTTGCCCGGGTTGTCGGCAATCACTCCATAGTTTGCCTTCGTGCTGTCGAGGTCTTGTACCAAATGATCCCAAGCACGCCATTCCCAAACAATATTGGCTGAGGAGGCACCAATAGGTTGGTATTCTACTATTTTGTCCGGCCACATATCCGGCCCCATTATAGCCGAGTCGCGCCCGGCAGCAATAGCCTCTGCATCTGTCTTCAACTCCCATACAATAGCGAGTACATTGCCATTTGGTAAGTAGCAGATATCATGGTGCTGACATTCCCGATTGGAGGATATTTTCAAATTCCAAATAGGGTTGCCGCTCCAATTAAACCGCTGAATTAGGCCACCCGAGCCGGCCATACTAAAAATCCTATTCCCCATAAAACCGGTCCGGAGCATGGTGCCATCATCCAGCATATAGGCACTAAAGCCCGGTGTATAGGCACTTGTCCATCGGTGTACTTCCTTTCCGCATTTGTCGATGAGGTAGGTTTCGGTGGAGGTGGTGGGAGCCATTAAGACATAGCCATCTTCGGCAGCCGGTAGTTTTGAAAATAAACCGACAGTTTGTTGTGCCCATAGATTGCCGACCAGCAATAGTGCAAGAAATGTCAAAATTCTTTTCATAGTTCGATGAGATTATTGATTGAAAAAATGCAAGCTTGGCCTCCTAAGCTACCACGTTTGATAAGCGTTTGTTAAGCCTTCGCGACCAATTCCCGTACTTTGTCGGTTGCATCTGGAATATGACAAACAGGCTGCGGAGAAGCCTAGTTTTTAAGCGACTAAGTTTCGTGTGGATCATTTTTTTAGACCTGCCTCCCCTAAGAATTTCCTCAGCTACGTCATCGCTAAAGGCAAGAAATCCTGCTCTTGTACTATTGATGTAGGAGTACAGGCCGATGCAATCATCACCCTATTTTGCCAGCATCTTTTTGCAATCATTTTTTGGCCGCATGGCAAAGCCACCGCGCTTTCCGTTGCAATATTTGCGCCCTAAGGGGCGCAAATGATTTCCACTACAATCGCTTGCGGGATCCGACCACCGGCACTCGGCTCCCACCCTGAGTTGAAGGGCACTTCAGCACCGGCAAAGAATCCCTCATCCCTTTTCATCCAAGACTCATTAGTGCCCATGATGAGGATCAAAATCGGAGTTTTTCCTGCCACAGCTTGATGTGCGTGGCGCAACAAAAAAGGGAACACTATTCAGTATTCCCTTTTGTGCACCGTCCGACAATACAGCTACTGTTTCACTAGTTTAATGCGTTGTTGTTGGCCATTATCCAATTGGAGGAGGTACAAGCCTGCCGGCAGATTTTCCGAAACAGGTAAGTCTATTGCTTGCCCTGCCTTTAGGTCAATATCCCATTGGCCACAAAGTGTACCCAAAGTATTGATCAGATGTGCCTGAGTCTTGCCCAGCTGGCTTCCGGCTTTCATCTTTATTGAGTTCCCAAACGGATTGCTCACCACTACAGCTTGTTGGTTAGGTTCGGTGCCAATACTGTTTGGCGCTTGGCTATAGCAAGTATAGGGCAATGGGTTTTTTTCAATCGGAAGTCCGGCTACCAGTGTTTTTCCCTTTAGGCCGGGATAGTCTGCCGGATACTGCCGTACTCTGAAGATCATATTTTGCTGCGGCACCTCCCCTTGTTTTGTAATACCATTTGTGCCCACAGGGTTTCGGTATTCCCATTGAATTGCGCCATTATTGTCCACTTCAAAAAGCCTACCCGTAGTTGCTTCGCAGATCAGCGTGTTCCCATTGGGCAATTGTTGCGCCCCAGCCATCACCGCGGAATAGAAGTCGGTAGGGTTCGGAGATGAAGTATAGGTCCAGTCCGGCTTCATAGGGCCATAGGCTTGGTAGGGCAGGAGCGTATAATTACCATCCGGCTCCATGGGTGGTTCAAGGATTTCTACGGAGCTATAGTTGCCACTAGGGCGACCGGCACCATTATTGAACACGATTATTTTTCCGGCATCCGGAAGGCCATCCGGTATCCAATGTGCGTCATGTGATTCAAAGAAATGACGATCGGCCACAGTGCCCCGTCCATACATCTGGGGGTTGCCCCAACGATATAAGATTTCGCCGCCACGACCACTAATACCACCAGTATTTCCCTTCGCCTCGGCAGTAGTCGTACTATGGTCAATCACCCAAATCTCATTAAAGTGAAAGCAACTCAGGAGGATTTGGTCGGTCGTTGGGTTGTAAGCAACAGAGTTGATGTGTAGCCAATCGGGGTTCAGTGCGGAGCCGGAGATATGATTGATATCAAGCTTCCCAGGGTTGTCGTATAAGGTACCATAATTTGCCCGCAAAGGGTCGCGGTCTTGTACGAGGTGATCCCAAGCGTGCCATTCCCAAACAACTGTTGCGCCAAATTTCCCGTTAGGCTTATACTCCACTATTTTGTCCGGCCAGATTGCCGAGCCTACAATAGACGAATCTCTACCGGCGAGGTAGGCATCTTCATCGCTCTTCATCTCCCACACAATAGCGAGTACATTGCCATTAGGGAGCTGGCAGATGTCATGGTGTTGGCACTCGGTGCTGGAGGATATTTTGAAGTCCCAGATCAGGTTGCCATTCCAGTCGTATCGTTGAATGGCCCCGCCACCGCCTGCGTAGTAGAAGGTGGTGTTGTTGGTGAGGCCGGCACGAAGTAGGCTTCCATCTTCAAGTAGATAGGCACTCGCACCGGGCTTATAATTGCCCGCCCATTTGTGGATTTCCTTGCCACATTTGTCAATTAAATAAGTGGTGGTAGATGCTGTGGGCGCCATCAAGATATAGCCTTCTTCAGTATTAGAAGACTTTGAAAATAGCCCCACAGTTTGCTGTGCTTGGAGCAGGCTCGAGCAGAGCACTGCGGCAAGAAGTAAGGATTGTTTCATCTTTTTGTAGATTTAGTAGTGATAGTGGACTTGCTTGTTTTTGCTCAAGCTATTTTGAGTCCATTACTTCCCCAATCTCCTTGCGACCAATGGAGCAGCTTTGTCGGTTTGCTTTGCTTTTCTGACAAAGGCCCTGCGGAGAACACAAGCTTTTTATAGAGCAATTTTTTTTGGAATTCCTTTTTGTGAAGTCTTGCAATTTCTATGGATTGGCAAAAATTTGATAGAATTCAGCAATAAGAAAACTACGAGGTGCCTTTCAGTTTTTGCAAAATAGGTACTGTGTGTATTTACGTCCAGTAGTCGACAATACTCGGTTTGTGGGCAGGGTTACCCATACACTAAGCCTAACTCTACTTATAACTACGAACGAAATAACCAAGCAATATAGTTGCACTAAGGGGAAACTATCGTATATTTGCAATGTGAGTGAAAAGCAGAAATATAGAACAATAGTTTTTTACAAAGATTATTTTCAGGCATTTTTTGATATGCAAAGTAAGAAAGTAAAAGCAAAAATTGTTTGGATATTAGACTTGGTACAAGACTTAGAAAGAGTTCCCGAAACGTATCTAAAGCATATAGAAAATACAGACGGGCTTTACGAAATCCGAGTACAATTAGGAAGTAATATTTATCGTATTTTCTGTTTTTTTGACAAAGGACAACTAGTTGTTTTGGCAAATGGGTTTCAGAAGAAAACGCAAAAAACACCTAAGAAAGAGATTGAAATGGCAATTAAAATAAAAACAGAGTATGAAAACGAAAAATAAAAGCTTAGTGACGCTAGAAGATTTTAAAGAAAAAAACTACGGCAAACTTGGAACGAAAAAACGTGATGAATTGGAAGCAGGTTACGAAAGTTTTAAAATCGGAGTAATGCTTCAACAAGCAAGACTTGAAAAAGGCTTGACCCAAGAAGAACTTGCCGACAGGGTTGGTACAACAAAATCGTATATTTCAAAAATTGAGAACAACATCAAAGAAGCAAGACTTTCAACACTTCAAAAAATAGTTGAACTTGGCTTTGGAGGGCACTTAGAATTGTCGATTAGGCTATAATGAAAATCAGACCTTCCTATAGCAAACAAATTGGCAATAGGGTGGGTGAACTGCAGCTATTGAACGTTTGAAAAATAATGAACGATAGGAATCCAATTCAATATTTGTGCTATAGTCTGCTTTGTCGTCAGTTTGTCTCGCGCTGGTACAACAACAACCCCAAACCCTCCATTTTTTTAAGCCTGCTATCTTTGCTCCATGCAAAAACCTATTCTTGGTATTTCTATCGGCGATCTCAACGGTATTGGCCCTGAAATAATCATCAAAACCTTCTCTGATACCCGAATGCTGGACTTTTGCCAGCCCGTTATTTTTGCATCGTCCAAATTGATCAATACCCTGCGCAAAGGCATACCGGATACCCCCTTTGCCTTCAATACTATCAAGGATTTCACTAAGCTGGACACCAAATCTGTCCATGTTTTTAGCTGTTGGGAAGAGGAAGTGAATCACCAACCCGGGCAGCTCACGGAGCTAGGGGGGAAGTATGCCGTACGCTCCTTGATGGTAGCAGTTCAATGCCTGAAAGATGGTCAGATTGATGCCTTAGTTACAGCCCCCCTGGACAAGCGGAATACGCATGTGCAAGACTTTAACTATACGGGCCATACGCCCTATCTCAAAGCAGCCTTTAACGCTAAGGATGTATTGATGCTCTTGTATAATGATGATTTGAGGGTAGCACTCGCCACAGAGCATGTCCCCTTAGCACAAGTTTCCGGGCTCATTACCCGGGAGTTATTACTGAGCAAAATAGGACTGTTGAGCACGACCCTGAAGCGGGATTTTGGCATCGATAAGCCAAAGATTGCTTTGCTGGGCCTCAACCCTCATGCGGGCGACGATGGGAATATTGGCCGGGAAGATATTGACTTGATCAAACCCGTTGCGGAGCAGTTGCAGTCCACCGGACAGCTTGTCTATGGCCCTTATAGTGCTGATGCCTTTTTTGCCCGCAGAACCTATACTCACTTTGATGGCGTCTTGGCTATGTACCATGATCAAGGCTTGATCCCTTTCAAAACCATAGCCGGAGGAAATGGTATCAATTTTACTGCGGGGTTGCCGGTGATACGTACCTCGCCCGACCATGGTACCGCTTTTGATATTGCTGGCAAGGGGATTGCCGACCCGGACTCTTTCCGGCAGGCCGTATTTGCGGCTATCGATTTGTTGGCACAACGGAAGCAATATGATGAAAACACGGCCAACCCGCTTCAGCGGAGTAAGCTTGCTAAGGAGCGCTATTGATGCTACTGGGCTAGATCGGCTTGCCGAAAAATATCCGAAGTAGCATGATGATGATCGCAATCAGGAAGATCAAAATGGATATCCGATTCATGCCATGCATCAGGAAGATATTGGCATTGCGAGGAGCCTTTGGATCTCGCTTTTTTAGAAATAGATATTGCTGGATTTGGTGCCAAACTCCCATGAGCTAAAATTAGTTTCGGAAAGGTACAAATAAAGATTGGAGCGAAAGAATAACACGGTTATATTTGCAGCCCCAAAAGCGGGGGATTAGCTCAGTTGGTAGAGCGCTTGCATGGCATGCAAGAGGTCAGCGGTTCGAATCCGCTATCCTCCACCAGAGTATTTGCTTAGATATTTACCGGTGCTACATTGTTGCCAATGTGCACCGGTTTTTTTTATTGCTAGGGTGCTGCTGCGCAAGCGATAGTAGCGGAAAGCTCTGAATGAAGTGGAGTGCAACGGAGCGGAATGAGGACTTGCAGCGGATAGCGCGGTGGCTTTGCCATGCGCCCAAAATTGCTGAATTCGGGAATTGGTTTTGATTACAGCTTCATCGCAGCGATGATGCGCTCTAGGTCTTCGTCGTTGTAAAACTCTATAAGTACCGTACCTCGTCCGTTCTTTTTTCTATCCAGTTTCACTTTGGTGGCAAAATGGGAGGTCAAATTGTCTTCAATACGCTTGTAGGCGGGGGGTAGTTTTGCGGCTTTTTTCTTGGCTCCTGCACCCACTTTTTCTTCAGTCAGGCTTTTGACCAAGGCTTCAGTCTGGCGTACAGATAGGCCTTTTTCGCGCACTTCACGGAAGGCATAAAGTTGATGATCCACAGCATCGAGACCGATGATGGCTCGGGCATGACCCATGCTGAGCACGCCATCGCGCACGGATTTTTGAATATCCGGCGGTAGCTTGAGGAGGCGGAGATAGTTGGTCACCGTGCTCCGGTCTTTGTTCATCCGGTCGGCAACGCCTTCTTGGGTGAGGTTACACTCGTCCATTAGGCGGCGGTAGCTCATGGCGATTTCAATAGCATTGAGGTCTTCCCGTTGGAGGTTTTCTAGCAGTGCCAATTCCAGCAATCCATTGTCCTCGGCGGTACGGATATAGGCGGGGATGTCTTTTAGCCCGGCTAGTTTGCTGGCTCGCCAGCGCCGCTCTCCGGAGATGAGTTGGTATTTTCCATTGGCGAGTTTGGTGACGGTCACCGGTTGGATGATGTCGTGCATCTTAATGCTGTCGGCTAATTCGCGGAGTGCTTCATCGTCAAAATCCCGACGGGGCTGCATCGGGTTGGGACTGATTTGATCTACGGGCACGCGCAAGCCTGCGGTGGCAGCACCATTCACTGCGGGGACGGCGGCGGCATTATTGCTCAGCTCGTCATCAATATTATTGAGCAAAGCGCGAATCCCTTTGCCTAAAGCTTGCTTGTTTTTGGAAGTATTACTGGTCGCCATCCTCGCTAGTTTCTAAAATTTTGTCCTTGTTTTTGATCTTGGTCAGGTCATTCTTTTGCAGAATTTCCTTGGCAAGGTTAAAGTAGTTAATGGCACCGGTACTATCCGCGTCATACATCAATGCGGGGCGGCCAAAACTAGGCGCCTCGCCCAGCTTGGTATTGCGATGAATAATGGTGTGGAAAACAGTATCGCCAAAATGGTTCTTAATCTCTTCCACTACCTGATTGCTGAGCCGCAGGCGGCCATCATACATCGTCATGAGGATGCCTTCTATCTGTAAGCTCGTGTTGATGCGAGTTTGTACAATCTTGATGGTGTTGAGCAGCTTGCCCAAGCCTTCCAGGGCAAAGTATTCACATTGTACGGGTATGGCCACGCTATCGGCGGCGGTCAGGGCATTGACGGTGATGAGGCCGAGTGAAGGAGAGCAATCGATGATGATGAAATCATAATCATTACGGACTTCCGCCAAGGCATCGCGTAGGATGTGCTCGCGGGAGGGATGGTTGATCAATTCTATCTCTGCTCCTACCAAATCCAAATGAGAGGGAAGAAGATATAGGTTGGGAGTTTCCGTCTCGAGGACCACTTGGCTAATCGGGGTTTCATTGACCAGGCAATCGTAAAGTGAAAGCTGAATATTTTTCAGGTCAAAGCCGTTACCGGTGGTGCTATTGGCTTGGGGGTCGCCATCGATAAGCAGTGTTTTAAACTCCAGAACAGCTAGCGATGCGGCTAGGTTGATTGCGGTAGTGGTCTTGCCGACTCCGCCTTTTTGATTGGCTATTGCAATTATCTTACTCATGGTTCCTGCTGCGCTTACAGCCTCATCATTACTATTAATTAATAAAACGGCACCCTCATTCTCCTTGTTCAGCGAGCAACTATGGTCACCTCTCTTCGAAGTCAGTTGATGGGTTCTGCCACTAATCGGTTCACTGAATTACTAAAAAAATCCCCCCTATGGGAGGAAGGGTACAAATCCGCCCCAAATTTACGTTTGCCCCAGCAATATTCTCTTGGCAAATCTGGAATAGTGGATAAGTTCCGAATTACCTTTGGACGCGAATGAATATTACGGTCATATCCGGTACCGCTCGAAACAATAGTCGCAGCCTACGGGTGGCGAAGGTGTATCAGGGTTTACTGCTGGAAAAGCAACAGAACGAAGGATTTATTGAGCAGGTACACCTTCTTTCCCTGCAAGGACTTCCCGTGTGGGAGCGGGGGGAAGAGTTGAAAAGGATAGAACAAGAAATTTTAATTCCATCTACGCATTTTGTGTTTGTGATGCCGGAGTACAACGGCTCCTTTCCGGGTATCCTCAAGTTGCTCTTGGATAATAGTGATATCCGCTTGTGTTGGCGGGGAAAGAATGCCTTACTCACCGGGCTTGCCGATGGTCGTGCCGGTAACCTAAGAGGGCTGGATCACATGACCACAGTGTTACAGTACTTGCAAATGCATGTGTATTGGAACAAGCTGCCCCTCTCGCGGATCAATGAAGAGATAGATGATGCCGGCCAACTACTTAAAATGGATACGAAGGTTGCGATTGAAGCGCAAATCACCGGATTCTTGGCCTGAGCCTTCTTGAATCCACACCGCTAAATTTAATATTAAGCTTAACCCGATTACTGAAATTTGAACTCTTATGCTGCTACATAAAACAAAAATTATTGCCACTGTGGGCCCTGCCTGTAATACCTATGACAAGCTTCTTGCCCTTGTACAGGAAGGGGTCAATGTGTTCCGACTCAACTTCTCGCATGGCAGCCATGAACAACACAGGGAAGTGATTGAACACATCAAGAACATCAATGCCAATACCTTGGGTAATGTGGCCATCATTGCGGATTTGCAAGGGCCGAAACTTCGGGTAGGGGAACTGGCAGGAGGTGCCCTGGACTTAGCTGAAGGGGATGAATTTGTGTTCAGCAATACGCCAAGCGTCGGTACTCGAGACAATGTCTATATCTCCTATCCGGACTTTGCTAAAGATGTGGCAGTCGGTGAAAAAATCTTACTGGATGACGGGAAGATTGAAGTAGTAGTTCAGAAGATTGAAACCGGAGGTCGGGTGCGGGTACGAGTGCTGACACCCGGCACATTACTCAGTAAGAAAGGGGTGAACCTACCCGATACTAAGATTTCGCTCCCTTCGCTCTCCGAGAAGGATCTGCGGGATATTGATTTTATCTGTTCTGTTGAAGAAATAGATTGGATCGCCCTTTCCTTCGTCCGGAAGCCGGAAGATATTCAAGACTTGCGCAGCCTCCTGAAGCAGAAAAATTTTACGGCTAAGATCATTGCCAAGATTGAAAAGCCGGAGGCTTTAACGCGTCTTCGGGACATTATTATTGCCGCCGATGCGGTGATGGTTGCTCGAGGAGATTTGGGTGTAGAGCTGCCCCTGGAGCGGGTTCCCATGATCCAAAAGAATATTGTCCGCATGTGCATCCATCGTGCCAAACCGGTGATTATCGCTACGCAAATGATGGAGAGCATGATCGACCGCACGCGGCCAAATCGGAGTGAAATAACCGATGTGGCTAATGCCGTGCTGGAAGGTGCCGATGCGGTGATGCTGAGTGGGGAAACCGCAATGGGGCAGCATCCTGCACTCGTGATAAAAACGATGGTGAGCATCATTAATGAGGTGGAAAAGGAAGATATTGTCTATAACCGAAACCTAGCCCCACAGCCTCATTCGCCTTCCTTTCTATCCGATGCGCTCTGTTATAATGCCTGTGAAATGGCCAAAAATATTAAAGCCGATGCGCTCATCGGGATGACCCAAAGCGGCTATACCGGATTCATGCTTTCTTCCTATCGGCCCCGCTCGCCCTTATTTGTTTTTACTAAGAACAGAAGCTTGATTGATCAACTGAGTTTGAGCTGGGGGGTCACCGCACTTTTCTACGATAAGGAAGAAAGTATTGATGGCGTGCTTGCCGATCAGATTGCCTTGCTCAAAGCACAAGGACTGCTCCAGGCGGGCAATGTAGTGGTGAGTACCGGTTCCATGCCTGTTCAAGATCATCTCCCCACCAATATGCTCAAAGTGACGATGGTGGAATAGTTATTGCAAGCCCGAAAGCGCATTGTTTCTCCCATTTTATTGCTCCAAATAAATGCTGTACTACATTTACAAGAATTCGAAACACTATGAATAAAGTAGTTGCAAATGCCGATGAGGCGATAAAAGATATCCCCTCTGGTGCGACCATCATGCTCGGAGGCTTTGGCCTATGTGGCATCCCCGAAAACTGTATTGCCGCCATTGTGCGCAGCGGGATTACCGGGCTCACTTGTATCTCCAACAATGCTGGGGTAGATGATTTTGGCCTAGGCTTATTGCTCCAAAAGCACCAAATAAAGAAAATGATTGCCTCCTACGTGGGCGAGAATGCCGAGTTTGAACGGCAATTGTTGGCCGGGGAAATGGAAGTAGATCTCGTGCCACAAGGCACTTTGGCTACCCGTTGTTTAATTGCCGGCTATGGCATCCCATTTGTTCCGGTCTTGGCGGGCGTAGGTACTGAAGTAGCCGAGGGCAAGGAGACGATTGTGCGCAACGGAAAGACTTACCTGATTGAAGAAGCATTTGATTCTGATTTTGCCATCGTAAAAGCCTGGAAAGGGGATACCATGGGCAACTTAGTATTTAAAGGCACTGCAAGAAACTTCAACCCTATGATGGCTATGGCAGGAAAAATCACTATTGCCGAAGTGGATGAACTCGTGGAAGCCGGACAACTTGATCCCAATACAATTCATGTCCCGGGGGTGTATGTAAACCGGATTTTCCAAGGGATAAACTACGAAAAACGTATTGAGCAAAAGACGGTAAGACCGCGCCCGTAGTGCAATCCTTGGGTATTTTTTGATACACAATTTTTTTAAAAAATCAGAACGCACAATCGTTCAGAACAATATTTAAACAATGGCCTTAACTAAAGAACAAATTGCACAACGCATCGCCCGTGAGTTGCAGGACGGGTATTATGTGAATCTCGGCATCGGCATACCTACATTGGTCGCTAATTACATTCCCCAAGGCATAAGTGTAGTCTTGCAGTCGGAGAATGGCCTGCTGGGTATGGGCCCCTTCCCCTTTGATGGAGATGAAGACCCGGATATGATCAATGCCGGAAAACAAACGATTACCGAGCTGCCCGGCTCTGCACTTTTTGACTCTGCCATGAGCTTTGGCATGATTCGTTCGGGGCGCATAGACCTCACGGTGTTGGGCGCTATGGAAGTAGCCGAAAACGGCGATATTGCCAATTGGAAGATACCCGGCAAGATGGTGAAAGGCATGGGCGGTGCTATGGATTTGGTGGCCGCGGCAAAGAACATTATCGTAGCCATGCAGCATACCAATCCCAAAGGTCAGAGTAAGCTCCTCCCACAATGCAGTCTGCCACTGACGGGTATTAAATGTGTCAAGAAAATCGTCACCGACTTGGGTGTGTTTTCGGTCACAGAGCAAGGGTTCCGTTGTGATGAACGCGCACCAGGAGTGTCTGTTCAAGAGATAAGAGACAAGACTGCTGGCCGCCTGAGCATTGCAGATGATGTACCGGAAATGGTGTTTTAAATTATTCTTCGGTCGGCGTGCCCTTATTTCCGAGACCAATTTAACAGTGTTTTTCTGTTTTGAGGTAGATCGGTTTTCCTGAGGGGCACAATCGGAATTGCCAGCAATGCAAAATGGTGTTTTAGATTTTTTCAAGGAGTGTGCGGCGCCGCGCCCAAGGCGCGGAGCCGCTTTCTTTTCATCACCGCTCCCAACACCCTTCTTTACACTAACCACTCCCCACTCCCCACTCCCCACTAACCACTAACCACTACCTTTATCTCCCCATGATCACCATCTATCATAATGGCCGATGCAGCAAAAGCAGAGGCGCCTTGGAAATATTGCAGGAAAAAAACATCCCCCATGAGATCCGCTGGTACCTCAACGATCCGCTCACGGCTCAAGAACTAAAAGCCCTCCTCAAAAAACTCAAAATGCCCGCCTCGGCGCTTGTCCGCCAAAATGAAGCCTATTTTAAAGAACACCTGAAAGGCAAAAAACTCACAGAAGCAGCATTGATTAAGGAAATGATCGCTCATCCCGAACTCATAGAACGCCCCTTAGTCGTCAACGGAGACCAAGCCGTAGTGGCCCGACCGCCCGAACGACTACACGAAATATTATAGCACCCTTTCAAGTCAAGAACGCATGAAAGCCGGATCAAAATTTATACTCTTATCTGCACTGGGCTTGCTTTGCATGCAAATTAGCTTTTCAAAAAAGAAGAAAGATAAAGTACCCATCAACTCCGAGCAGCGTTTCATCAACAAACTGGAAGGCTGCCTCGCTCAGAAGGACGCCTATTGCTATATCGCCCTGTGGCCGGACATGGATACCCTCTCCAAACTGATCCTTGAATACGCCGACAAACACTCAGAAGAACGCAAAGAAATGCTCACTCTCCGTGCCAATCCCGTGGAGTTGATGCACAAAGATTCGGTCTTCAAAGCCAATTTGAAACAATCATTTGAGCAAACTATTGCCGATGGTGAGGCGCTCGGCCTCCATTGGGAAGCCCTCATGCCCCAGCGTTACGAACTCGTCCGCCTCCGCGAAACCCGAAATACGCTCAACGAAAAGCTCGCGCCCACCCGCTTCATTGGCTATCTCTATTTTGCCGATCTCAATAGTACCCGCGCCTTTGCCCTCCAAGTGAGTGAAATACTCCAGATAAAGAACGAATGGTATGGCGGCCAACTGGGGCAAATATTTGAAGCTAGCACTCGCGATGAATGGGAAGCTGCCCGACGACAAGCAGTCGCCGACCGGAAAAACCCGAAGCCCAAGCCGGATAGCACACAACAGCCCGTGTCTGAAGACGAGCAAACAGCCGCCGCCGCGAAACCCCTGCGCCAAATCGTGGATCGGAAATTCTATGCCGGCACCTTCGACAATAATATCAACGTTACCCTTTATGTCCGCTCCCTGCGCGGCGATTGCCCGGGTGGCATTTGCGCCTGGGAAGCCATGTACAAGTTTGGTGACCAAGATGGCGTTGTGCCGCTACAAGTCACTAAGGATAGCCTCGGCAAATGGCATTTCGCCGAAGACCCACCCAATGCTGTGATGGATCTAGACTTGAAAGACAAAACCTATACCGGCACCTGGCTCTCCGCAGATGATCAGACCGGCTACGACGTGCACCTAGAAGAAGTACCCCTCTCCGCCAAACGAGAACAAAAACTCGATCGCCTACTCAACAAAAATCTGAAGTAACAAAGACCTTTATGCATATCCGTAAACCACTTTAATATTTGGGGCATTCCTGCGGGCAGTGCTATCCGCTACAATCTTTGCGCATCATCGGGACTCAAAGATTGTCCCAAAAAAGTCATTAGGATTTAATTGAGTTGAATTCTTGGAGCTATTTTGAAATGCCAAGGCACGGTAAACCATACGTGTTGTGAATTGGCTCTGGATAGTACTAGTGCGATTGCTTTGCAAGATTTTCAGAGACCAATTTTACCAGCTATTTTTCAATAATAACTCAATGCTGTAGCGGTTTTTACCCGCCATTAGAAAAATGAGCGAAATGCCTTTTTTAGCTGAACGTCCTTTCATAGTTAGTTCCGTTAATCGGTATCCGTGTTACTTCCTGCTGGACAGCTTCGCCTTCGGTTCGCAATGCCGTCATTGCGAGGAGGTACGACGAAGCAATCCAACCGCTTCGCGCTCTCTTTTCCGTCATTGCGAGGGCTTTGCCCGAAACAATCCAGCAGAAACCCCGAACTGGATTGCTTCACCTTCGGTTCGCAATGACGGAGTAGTGTTTCCGTCCTTGCGAATATAGAGGCTGAAGCTCCATTTCCGTCATTGCGAGGAGGCACGACGAAACAATCCAGCAGAAACCCAAAACTGGATGGCTTCGTACCTCGCCATGACGAAACGACTCTGCCGTCATTGCGAGGAGGTACGACGAAGCAATCCAACCGCTTCGCGCTCTCTTTGGCGATGAATTGAGCTTTTTTGATTTGGTTTGTAGTGCTTGTTGAAAACAGCCAATAAGTTAATTAGCGAAGAATTTGGCTGATTGAAATTCTTGTGTTACAATTGCTATCGAAAACATTTAGAATGTTAAACCCTAAATTATTTTTCTTTTTTGTTGCGGTTACTTTATGAAAAGACCGAATGGGACGGGTTAAATCGCCCGATTAAAGCTACGCACGGTGGAACTGGCTTCCTTTCGACAACTTCTTACGCTTACGGTTTACAAACTTCAATTACTTCGCCGGGCCAGGACTACCATCTTACCTGGGATTTTGCAACAGCGAATATTTTACAGCGGGAGGATCAACAAAAAGGTGTATTCGAGCAATTTACTTACGATGGCTCTTATCGACTTACAAGTTCTACACTTGGGTATATTGCAGGCCCCTGGGGGACTCCTCACACCACAACTTACAGCGCTAATGGCAACATCATGAGCAAATATGATGTAGGGACGTATGAGTATGGCAGCAGCAAACCCAATGCTGTTAGCTACGTTACCAACGTTTCTGGTCTTGTTCCAACAGCCACGCAACAAATAACCTACACGCCATTTTTGCGCCCTAAAGCTGTAACTGAGAACGGTTGGGAGCAAGAATTTATCTATGACCATTCTTATGGCAGGGTTCAGAGTATTTTGAAACAGGCCGGCGTACCTGTTGAAACACATAGCTATCTGCCTGAGGGCCTACAGATTGATAGTTCCACTTCAGGTGTTGACAATATATACTACATCCAGGGGCCGGATGGACTTTGTGCCATTTATAAAGAGCATGGAGGCACATCAGACTGGTATATTCCCTCGTTGGATCATATTGGCAGTATTGTAGCTTTGGCAGATTATAATGGCCATGTTGTATATGAGCAATCATTTGATGCCTGGGGGCGCTATCGAAACCCTGCCGATTGGAGTTTTGTAAATATCCCTGCTTCTACGGGTTTTGAATGGCTTAGAGGCTATACCGGGCATGAGCATATGCCTCAGTTCGGGTTGATTAATATGAATGCTCGATTGTATGACCCCTTGATAGGGCGGATGCTCGGGCCTGATATCAATGTAAATGGTGGTGGCACTCAGGGATATAATAGATACACCTATGCCAATAATAACCCGCTCAAATATACTGACCCGGACGGTAATAATCCTTTAATCGGAGCGGCTATCGCGGCAGCAGTTTACACGGTCGGTGCGGCAACTAAAACCGGCGGTTTAGGGCGGAACTGGAATGTGGAACATTTTCTGATTAATACGTTCATGGGTGCCTGGACTGGTGGCATGGGTGGGGCTGTTGGTGATTTTTTTCAAGCCGGAACAGGAATTTTTTCATCGGGTAATATATGGGTAAATGAAGGCCTTCGCGGCTTGGCTCATGGCAGCGTAGGTTTCCTATCTTCCGGAGGGGGAGCCAAGTGCCTTTTACGCCGGTGCATTTAGCTCCTTTACCAGTAGTTTAGCGGGGCTTTATGGCGGAGTGGTATTGAAAAGCGATGTGGGCGGCACTTTGTTTTCTGCCGGTATTGGTGGCCTTGCGTCTGAAATAGGTGGTGGAGATTTCTGGAGCGGTGCAGCGCTTGGTA
>JAFDYA010000104.1 GCA_018267675.1 Bacteroidota bacterium | reverse complement strand
TGTGTATTGTGGTATGGGAGATGGGGTGGAGATACCTGCACCCAATGGTACAGACGCGTAGATCAATTGGTATCCTACGATAGATAAAATAGACTCGGTAGGAAACTCTGTGTGGCATCGGAAATTATTGAATTTTCCGGCTGATGGATCAGATTTAAATAATTTTACCACATTAAAGCAATTACAAACTGGAGATATTATGGTAGCAGGTCAAATCCGGAGGAGCTATGATTCTACCAGTACAAATCGTTCAAATTTTGGCACTTTACTAAGGATATCGCAAGGAGGAGTTATAAGATGGAAGCGTGAATATAGCTATCTGGGCGACAGTATGGAGTATCATATCTACGATATGAAGCAAACTTCAGATGGCGGGTTCATCATGGCTGGGGAAGCTACTGATTTATTCCCACCCTACACTTACCCCATGCAGCAAGCCTGGCTGCTCAAGGTAGATAGTAATGGCTGCATGAGTCCCACAGATCCGCAATGCCACCCTACAGCGGTAAAAAATCCAGCCTCGGTGCTTGAATTTACGGTATATCCCAATCCGGCAAAGTCTATATTGTATGTACGGGGAGCTGCTACCGGAGTATTTAGCCTGCATGATGTGAGTGGCAGGGAGTTGCTCCAGTCCACATTGCAAGCAGGCAAGCGGAATGAGCTAAAGATCAGTAGTTTGTCGGCGGGAGTATATTTTTATACCATTCAGACACTTAGCGGGCGGCAGCGAGGGAAGCTTGTTATTGAGTAGCGGTGTTGGTAAGCTAGAAAAGTGGATAGCGCAAGCGATAGTAATGGAAAGCCCGGAAGGGAGCGAAGTGCAACGTAGCGAACTGAGGACTTGGAATGGATAGCGCGGTGGCTTTGCCATGCGCCCCAAAAAAATGAAATAAAAGGAACTGATGAGCGTGCTATTTCATTGCTTCCAGCACCAAGTGACTCATGAGGCTGATCGCCGTGATCAGCGCACTTTCGTCAATGTCGAAATGGGGATTGTGCACGGATGCCGTATGGGTGGTGCCGGCGGTATTGGTACCGATGCGGTAGTAGCAGCCGGGTACCTGATGACTGTAGAAGGCAAAATCGTCTGCGGTCATCCGGAGGTCCAGTGTTTTTACTTGTTCGGGGCCGAGGAAGCTTTTTGCCCAATTTTCCGCAGCATTGGTGAGTGTCGGGTCGTTATAAAGTGAAGGGTAGCCTTTGGGGATGTCGATGCTGGCGGTGGCCCCGAAGGCTTCACAGATATTGTTGGTGATTTGCTTGATGAGTTGATGGGCTTCGGCGCGCCAAGCTTCGTTCATGGTGCGGAGTGTACCGGCGAGTTGTACGCTATCGGGGATGACATTGTTCACAGTGCCGCCGGCGATCATCCCAAAGGATAGGACGCTGGGCGAAACTGGGTTGCTCCGTCGGGAGATGACTTGCTGCAAAGCCGTGATCACTTGGGCGGAGATGGCAATAGGGTCTATCGTTTGATGGGGGAGTGCGGCGTGGCCGCCTTTGCCTTGTATGCTGATGTGGATTTCGTCTGTGCTAGCCATATACTGCCCACTTCGAAAACCAACAACACCGGCAGGTAGATGGGGATAAACATGTAGTGCGAAGAGGGCGTCTACTTTGGGGTTTTCTAGTACGCCTTCGGCAATCATCAGGCTGCCGCCACCCGGGTGTTTTTCTTCACCGGGCTGGAAGATGAATTTCACTTGTCCTTCCCATTCGTTTTTATACACAGAGAGCAGTCGGAGGACGCCGAGGAGGCAGGTGGTATGCACGTCATGGCCGCAGGCATGCATTACTCCGGGGAATTTGGACTTGTAAGGCACGTCATTAGCTTCAAGTATGGGTAGTGCGTCCAATTCTGCTCGGATAGCAATACAGCGCTTCCCAGGATTACGCCCTTCTAAAACCCCAACGATGCCGGTGCCGGCAATGCCTGTAGTGTGTTTTATACCCCAAGCGGCTAATTGTTGTGATACAAAAGCGGCGGTGTTGTGCTCTTCAAAGGAGAGTTCCGGATGCTGATGAATGTATTGCCGGATGCGTTGCCATTCCGGAAAGTTATCGGCAGCAAATTTTTTGATAGAATCAATGCGCATTTTTCAGAGAGTTAATCACCACGATATCGGGGACGACCATGCAGGGAGCATAAAGTGGGCTGAGTTGTCGGTACAATTCATAAGCTTCAGCTCGGGTTTTGAAGTTGCCGACTTTTAGGCGGAAGCTCGGCGCGACATAGCTAAGGTAGGAAGCTACTCCGGGAAAGCGGCGGATGAAGTCAATCTTTCGTTGGTTGGCTGTGTTTCGGTCGTTCCCGTAGTATATCTGCACTCTGAATCCCTTTTGGGAATAGATAGCGCCCTTAATGCTCTTTAGTCCGTTATCATTTTTCTTTGCAAAAAGTATGGCTAGGCGTGGGTCTTCATGAAATATTACGCCATTACTGTCTGTAGCTTGCGCGGATGTGAGCAAGGGACAAAGGAAGAGTATTAGGAGAAAGCTATAGCGCAAAACCATGAATAGGTAAGTAGTTGGTGAAAGATAGAAAATTTGACTTTCACACGGCAAAA
Organism: Bacteroidota bacterium; assembly: GCA_018267675.1. GTDB lineage: Bacteria > Bacteroidota > Bacteroidia > Chitinophagales > Chitinophagaceae > UBA1952. The sequence continues at coordinate 18,737 of JAFDYA010000104.1, read as the reverse complement.
ATACTGCCAGCTTTTTTTATGCTTCTTCTGCTAGGATCTGTAGGGATGCGGAGCAGCCGATCCTTGTAGCACCTGCGGCAAGGAGTTCTTGGGCGAATTTTAATGTTTTGATTCCTCCAGATGCTTTAATACCAATCCGTTCCGGAAGATGTTGCCGCATCAGTTGTACGGCATGAATACTGGCACCCGCAGCGGCATAACCGGTAGATGTCTTTAGAAAGTCGATATTGAACCGACTATATAGTTCGCAACAATGGATGAGTTCTTCGTCGGTCAGGATGCCGCTTTCAACGATTACTTTCAGTTTTTTTCCGCTCATCTTTACGACTTCTAATACTTCTCGAACTTCCAACTCCAGGGCTTTCCAATTTCCCGATTTTATTGCACCGATTTGGGCAACCATATCCAATTCATCGGCACCGCCAATGATGGCCATTTCGGCTTCTGCAGCTTTTATGGCGGGTAAGTGATAGCCAAAAGGAAAACCGATAACGGTGGCCACCTTTACGCTACACCCGGTCAATTTTTGGGCGCTTTCATGCACGAATATGGGAGGGACGCATACGGCGGCAAAGCCTGCTTGGCGGGCTTCATCGCATATTCTATGAATGTCCGTCAGGGTGGTGTCTTGTTTTAGGATCGTGTGGTCGATATAGGAAGCTAGAGCGGGCATAATTATTGTGAGCTTGCTAAAGGCAATTCAGGTTTGGCTTTGAAAAAGAAGAATGCTCCGGCGAGCATGAGTCCAACGGCAATTATTTCGGCTTGAGTAGGATGAATGAATCCTAAATCATAGGTGGTGTTTACCCGGATTTGTTCTACCAGAAAGCGTTCCAGGCCATTTAATACGAGATAAATGCCAAACATTTGCCAGGGCTTGCTCAGCCTTCGTCTAAAGCCCCACAACAAGAAAAATAAAAAAGTACTAGCTACTGCTTCGTAGATAGGGGTGGGAAAGACCGAAACGGGCAAGACTCTATGATATTCCGGAGAAGGTGCGGAAGGGTAGTCCATGCCTTCGTTGCCCACATTCATGGGGTAGTTTTGGGCATAGAGCCAACGGGGGAGGAAGCCGGGTGCGGGTGCATAAGCAAAGCTGGTATCGGGTCGGGCACTCACTTGGGTAGCATGGTTATGATAATACATTACGGCATCACGACCTTCTTGCTCGGATACTTGTTTTAGGCTACCATCGGCCATTGTTACATAAGCAGAATTAAAGATGCCCCAATCCCCATCGCCGGCAAACTGGCATCCAAGTCGTCCGATGCCATAGGCGAGCATAAGTGCTGGGGCGGCAGCATCACACAAGTGGGCAAAGCGAATTTTGTGTTTCTTGGCGTAGTAGTAAAAGACTGCTGTGGCGACAATTAATCCACCATAAAACGTGAGGCCGCTTCGGGAGAATAAAGAGCCAATTGGGTCAAGGATAAAATCATCCCAGGTCTCTAGTGCATTGAACACTTTAGCCCCGATGAGGCCACCCACTGCGGCAATCATCACTATTTCACTCACGCGCTCCGAAGGCCAGACTTTAGTCTTTTTCTTTTCGTCAAAGCTGGGTTGGAGCAGCCCTTCTTTCTCTTTTCGTTTCAGTTCCTTCATGATCACCCAGGTGCCAGCGAGGAAGGCTACAGCGACTAGTGCTCCAAAGGTTTTAAAAAGACCCACCCATTCCGGTGGAAAATGGCCGGAGATTGCATAAATGATGTAGCGAAAATCTGGAAACATATTCTGGCAAATGTAGGCTTTGAGATTGGGCTGGTACTGGTGCTGTACCGGTGTGTTTTTTAAAGGGTTTCAATCTGCTCTAGGGCAGCAACAATCATGTTCTCCACTGCTTGAGCACCGTCCTTTGAGAATGTACCTAGGCTACGGTTGGCGATGATGCAGGAGAGGCTAAGACATTGATGACCTAGTAGCTTACCTAAGCCATAGATCGCGGAGCTCTCCATCTCAAAGTTTGTACAGCGTTGGCCTCGGCTGGTGAAGGCACTAAGGGCGTCAATTAGATTGGGAAATGCTAGCCTGGCGCGTAGTACTCGCCCTTGAGGGCCGTAAAACCCGGGGCAGGTAATGGTGATACCGTTAATAGTCTTGTCGGCAAATGCGGAACGGAGTCGGATACTTCCTTCGGCAATGTAGGGGACTACCGGTACGGAATTCAGGCGCGTATGTTGCTTGAACTCTTCTAGGATGTAGCGTTCTTCCGGATTGGCATCCGTCTGATAATAATGCATCAAATTGTCAAGGCCAATCGCAAATGAACTGGCTACGACACTATCCAGGGGGATATCGGCTTGCAAGGCTCCTGAGGTACCGAGGCGGATAATGTTCAAAGATTTTTGGCTGGCTTTCGGTTCTCGTAAGTCGAAATCAATATTGGCTAAAGCGTCCAGTTCATTGAAGACGATATCAATATTGTCCGGGCCAATACCGGTACTGACTACAGAGATTCTTTTTTTGCCCAAATAGCCGGTATGAGTAATGAATTCCCGATGCTCGGAGCTGTGTTCTAAACGATCAAAATGTTGGCTCACTGTGGCCACGCGGCCAGGGTCACCGACCGTGATTATCGTATCTGCTAGCTCTTCCGGACGCAGGTCGAGATGATAAATGGCAGACCTGGAGTTCAGGATGAGTTCCGATGCAGCAATGGCCATAGTAGGAGCTTTAGGGTGGAAGCGCTTGGTTTATCGGCTATAATTAGGAGCCTCTTTTGTAATGACGATATCGTGCGGGTGGCTCTCCGCCATGCTTGCCGCAGTAATGCGTACAAATTGCGCATTTTCTTGGAGGGCTTTTATGTCTTTAGCGCCACAATAGCCCATTCCTGCTCGGAGCCCGCCCACAAACTGTTGCATGATTTCGGAGAGATTGCCTTTGAATGGTACCCTACCGACGATGCCTTCCGGAACGAGTTTCTTGATATCGCTTTCTACATCTTGGAAATAACGGTCGGAGGAGCCCTCCTGCATGGCTTCTACAGAACCCATGCCTCGGTAGCTTTTGAATTTCCGTCCTTCGTAGATAATGGTTTCACCCGGACTTTCCTCAGTACCGGCAAAGATGCTTCCCGCCATCACGCAGGAGGCACCGGCAGCAATTGCTTTGACCATATCGCCTGTATAGCGAATGCCCCCATCGGCAATCACTGGGATGCCGCGTTTTTTCAATGCCTGTGCCGCTTCAATAATTGCTGTAAGTTGTGGTGCTCCGGCTCCGGTTACGATACGAGTCGTGCAAATAGAACCAGGACCGACACCTACTTTCACGGCGTCGGCTCCTGCATCCGCCAAAGCTTCTGCCCCGGCTGCTGTTGCGATGTTCCCGGCGATTATCTGGAGGTTAGGATAGGCCTGTTTTACGGTGCGCACCATTTCTATAACACCACGGGAATGACCATGAGCACTGTCCATGGTGATAATATCTACTCCGGCATGCTTGAGTGCATCCACCCGTTTTAGCGTATCGGCAGTAATGCCTACTGCTGCACCGACTAGTAATCGGCCTTGTGCATCTTTACACGCATTGGGGTGGCTCTTTAGGTGCATGATATCCCGAAACGTAATCAGACCGCCGAGCGTACCATCGTTTTCAACGATGAGTAGTTTTTCAATTTTGTATTCTTCTAGGATGCTTTCAGCACCCGCCATGCTGGTACCGATTGGGGCTGTTACCAAATTTTCTTTGGTCATGATTTCGCTGACCTTCTTGCTCCCGTCTTTCTCAAAGCGCATATCCCGATTGGTAAGAATACCCAGCAGCTTCTTTCCTGCATCTACTATGGGAATGCCGCCAATATGATTGTCCCGCATGATGCGCCGAGCTTCGGCTACAGTGGCCTCAGGGCTCAGGGTGATCGGGTCGGTTATTAGGCCATTTTCGGCACGTTTCACTTTGCGTACCAATTCAGCTTGGCGTTCAATGCTCATGTTTTTATGGAGCATCCCAATGCCGCCTTCACGGGCTAAGGCGATAGCCAAGCGATCTTCTGTGACCGTATCCATTGCTGCGGATACCATCGGAAGGTTGAGCTGAATATCTTTGGTGAGTTGGGTGCTGATGCTTACCTCGCGAGGAAGTACTTCGGAGTAAGCGGGTACGAGTAGGACATCATCAAATGTGAGCCCCTCGCCATAAAATTTACTTTTTACTGCCATGCGCGAAGATAATAGTAGCGGAAGCATTTGAGCAATTTTTAGTTTCCCTGGCCGGTACTTCTAGCTAGTTTTAGCTTTATTTTGACCCTTATGGATCATCAGCGTTTTGACCCGAATTTGGCTTTTGCGTCATTAGATGTGCAAGAGCGGTATGCCGAAAATAAGCTTCGGGAACTGCTTGAATATTTGGAAACCAATAGCCCTTTTTACCAACGTAGGTTTCAAGCGAAAGGCTTGTCTGCAAAGGGTTTTGGTCATATTGGTGAGCTTCAGGATTTTCCATTTACCACCAAAGAAGAGCTACAACAATACAATTGGGATTTTCTGTGCGTACCCAGGAATGCTGTTCGGGAATACATGACCAGCTCCGGCACGATGGGTGCTTCGGTTGTTATTGCCTTGACGGAGCAAGATTTGCAACGCTTGGCTTATAATGAGCAACAATCCTTCCTTTGCGCTGATGGACAGCCAGGGGATACCTACCAGTTGGCACTCACCCTCGACAGGATGTTTATGGCCGGAATGGCTTATTATAGCGGCATTCGGGCAATGGGGGCAAGCGTCATTCGTACAGGCCCCGGCCTTCCTCAAATGCAATGGGAAACGATACAAAGAATGGGTACGAATAGTCTGGTAGCGGTTCCTTCGTTTTTATTAAATTTAATGACTTGGGCAAAGGAGCATGGAATTTCTTTGCAACAAAGCGGTATTAAGAAGGTGATTTGTATTGGGGAGAACCTCCGAAATCCGGATTTTACCTTGCGCGATTTGGCGGGGAAAATTCACGCTGAATGGCCGATTCAATTGTATGGAACCTATGCCGCAACAGAGTTACAAACGGCTTTTACAGAATGCTCTACAGGTAAAGGTGGTCATCACCAACCCGATTTGATCTGGGTGGAAATTGTCGACGATTCCGGTACGGTCTTGCCCGATGGCGAAGCCGGGGAAGTGGTCATTTCTACCTTGGGTATTGAAGGTATGCCCTTGCTGCGGTATAAGACCGGGGATATTGCTGCATTATATGCGGAGCCCTGTTCTTGTGGCAGGAAGAGCAAACGCCTGGGGCCTATTATCGGCAGAAAAGGTCAGCGAATAAAGTATCATGGAACGACGCTTTATCCTGCGGCCATTTTTGATGTCATGGCGAATGAACCGATTGTAAAAGAATATTTGTTGGAACTAACGCTTGATGCCCTTGGCAATGACGACTTAATCCTTCGGCTTGCGGTGGACGAAGCGCCCGATTCCTGTAAATCATTTTTAGAGGAAATGTTTCAAAGCCGACTGCGCGTGAAGCCAAAAATTGTCTTCACTGCGCTACAGGAACTACAACAGCTAATTGCGCAAAATTCAGGCAGAAAAATTTCCCGATTTTTGGATAGTCGGATAAAATGATGGCGTAGTTCTATTCTAATGTGCTTTTTGAAATAGGGTATTCTAGCATGTCCCCTAACATTGGCTTATGTATTTTTATTCAGGAAGTAACGACGGTTTGCCAGTATATAAGTGGATGATTCTTTTAATAGTAAATAGCTCCTACTGCTAATTTTAATAAGAACTACGTCCATTTCTCTGCAGATTATACCGAAACCGCCAAAGTAATTGCCCCCAATGCACCTCGCTATAGTCACGGACAGCGTAAAAGAAAAATACACGATGGTTAAAATAATGATGTACTCTTTCCTAGCCCCCTTTTTATTATTGCTCTATAGCTGTCAGCCCGCTTCTTCTCCCATGAAAATAGAAAAATTTGAATGGAATGCCACGGTATGTGCGCCCAACCGATTCCCAATTCAACTGATGCAAGCCGACCTAGCGTTGGAAGCTGAGGGGCAAATTAACTTGATGCCCTCGGCCATAATTTCGAATGGATGGGGACAATTTGGCTCTATGGAGTTGGTGGGCGATGATCGCAAAGCGATGCCCACATCCCTAAGCGTCAAATGGTTTTCTTATGTAGAGCGAAAGGCCTATCAAGGCACCTTCCAATTGGACTCAGCCAAGATACTAGCATTATTTGAAGCCCCCACCATCACGCCGGCAGATAATGCTAAAAAGCCCTATGAAGATTTAATTATTGGCCTTGCCCCCCAAGGCGCTGTGAGTATCTGGCTTTCCGCGCAAGGTGTCACCAAAGAAGTAGCTCAGTATAAGGCCACTGAAACAACTGTTGGCGGGCGCGATTTCCTCGGCACCTATCCCGATATTGAAAGCTATGCCACCGATATTGTGGCAGGATCATTTTCCCCCGATCAGGTGGACATGAAGCAGGTGTCCGCTTACGATTTGGGCAAATGGGCCAAGCAATTTAGGCAGCCCTATTCCTGGCATTGGTCGCTCATCAGCCGAGCTACTCATTGCGATGTATATGTTCAGTATTTTAATGGCGAAACGAAGTATTGGCCGGAGCGACCGGATACTTCGGCAATCATGCAGTCGCCCCTGCCGCGTTTAGTCACCATTCGCTGGAAAGCAGCTACCGGAGCGGAGCATTCGACAGAAATTCAACTCAACGAAGAAGAAATATTTGCCGCCTTCGACAAACTAGCTCAAGAAAATGAGGCCATGGGTTTGCAATTGGAACTGAATACCCAAGATGGCGGAACCCAGGTGTTTGTCACGAATTCCCAATCTGTAATAGCGTTACAAAAGGCAAAAATTAAGCAACGCTACTAGGGCGCGTTGTTTTTGACGGGTGAGCTGAGCTTGGTGAAGTGAATGGAGCCAATTTTGAGGTAAAAGAAAAAAGGCAACCACAACTTGGCTGCCTTTTTGTACCACGTGCAATATACTAATGTCCGTCGCGGTAGTAATTATCGGGATAGTTGTTGAATTTCCGATCATAACAGTAGCGGCGTTTTTCCCAACGGGCATGACGGCGGTACCGAGGCGCATCCCAGCGGCGATAATTGTAGGCGTAAGGACGGTGGTTGAAACGAGCATTGCGCCGCGCATAACGAGGTTCTGTGACAATAATCCGGGTGTGGGGAGTTCGTACGACAATACGCTCCACTTTCTGCCGGTGTAGTGGTCGTCTGTATCGGTTTTGGGCTTGCGCATTAGGGAGTAGTCCCAGACTCAGAACGGCTAATAATAGACCGATGATCATTCCTTTCTTCTTCATGGCTTTTTCATTTTTTAGTGAACGTTACTATGATAGATTGCTAGAACGTTCCTAGGTTTAATTGAGCTAGTATGGAGGGCTGAGAAACTTCTGTTAAGGCTCTTTTCTGGGAATAGCTCGCTCTGGAGGTTCAACCTCACTTCCTTGAAGCGCTTTTGCAGGGACAATCTTTATCCAATGGCGTTTCTTCTCCCGTGGTTTGAGCGTCTTCTCAAGCGGAATGGTGTTGGACTTTGTACTATCGCTTACCGAATCCGTTTTGCTTGCCGCCTTCTTTACCGCTTGTGGAGGAGTTGCCCATCCTTTATACCCACCAACACTTAGAAGTAGGAGGAATACAATGGAACCAATATATCGGAAGCGACAAGCCATAGCTTCAAGATTTCTAAAAAATGTTTGCTTGTGTCACGTAGATTAGGACTGGTGACTTTCCAGATGTAGATGTTTCCCAAATTGGTGGAGCACTTCCCGGGCTTTGCTCACTTCCTGATGGCTGCCATGCACCACCACCACCACTTTTCCCGCTTGCAGATGTTCATGGTATAGTGCTTCATGGTGTTTATTTAGGTTGGCAATGGCTAGGGCAGAAAAGACACCACCGCCAATCAATCCAACATCTAAGCCGGCTACTGCACCGGCTAGAGCACCCGCCCCCACGATCACACCAATCCCCGGCACAGCGAGTAGGCCAATGCCTGCTAAAGCCCCCAAGAGTGGCCCTACGGTTGCTCCGATACCGATGCCGGTGGCTGCAATTTTCATAGGTTGGTCAAAGGTATTGTCGGAGTCTAGCCCTTGACCAGCTCCATTTTCCCCATCGGCTAGCTCAGCTTTTTCAACTTTTTGCCTTGCTATGACGGATACATTTTTTTCGTGGAAACCTGCTGCCTTTAATTCCTTAACGGCATTAAGCGCGTCTGCCTGTGTGTCATAGACGCCAATCGTTGCATTCATTGTCTTTCGATTTTAATTGTTGTTGAGTACGGGATACTTAATATCCTCTTTCCCAAGGAACAATCAAAAAACAATGCCACCATCAATTGGAGAAATAGTGATTTAGGCAAAAGCTGCTTCCAGTATGGCTTCCTGCTCTATTTCATGTTGCTTTTTAAAGCCGGTTGCACTTGCCGCATGTGGTGGACGGGTAACCATCTTTGCAAACGGAAGCTCACAATACATTTTTAGGAAGACAGCCGCGCCAGCATTTAACGGCTCTTCCTGTACCCAGAACCATTCTGCTTGTTTATACTTTTCCTGTAAACGCTGCAATTGCTCCGCAGGCAAGGGATAAATCTGTTCGAGCCGTACCAGTGCAATGTCTGAGCGCTTGTCATTTTCCTGCTTCAATTGCAAATCGTAATACACCTTGCCGCTGCACAGGATCACGCGTTTAATTTTTTCAGGTTTTGCAACACCCGCATCATCTATTATTTCCTGGAATCTGCCTTTGCTGAAATCCGCAATAGGGGAGTAGCTGCGGGGCAAACGAAGATTGGCTTTGGGAGAGAAGTTGACAAGGGGCTTCCGGAAGTTCCATTTAAGCTGTCTGCGGATAGCGTGGAAGAAATTAGCAGCAGTGGTGATGTTGGTGACCACAATGTTCAGCTCCGCGCACAATTGAAGAAAGCGATCCATTCTGCCTGAGGAATGCTCCGGCCCTTGGCCTTCATAGCCATGTGGTAAAAGCATGATCAGTCCGCTCATCTTATTCCATTTTGTTTCTCCCGACACGATGTATTGGTCAATCACACTTTGGCAGCCATTGGCAAAATCCCCGAACTGTGCTTCCCAAATAGTGAGCGAGGCAGGGTTGGCTATTGAGTAGCCATATTCAAAACCCAATACAGCAAATTCGGAAAGCAAGGAGTTGTATATCCTGAATTGAGCGGTTCCTTTCGCGGCTCCGTTCACACGGTTGTATTCCGCAAAGGTATTCTCATCGTGTAGGATGGCATGGCGATGAGAGAAGGTGCCGCGCTGCACATCCTGCCCACTCATTCGTACATCGTTCCCTTCACTCACCAGAGAGGCATAAGCCATCAGTTCCGCACTAGCCCAGTCAATCTGGCCTTCACTATAGATTTTCAATTTCTCATCCAGTAGTTTTTGAATCTTCCGGAGGGGCGTGAACTCTTTGGGTGGCTGCATCAAGGCTTTGTACAGGCGGTCCACTTCTTTTTTCGGAATGCCGGTTTCAGGACTCTGCAGGAAATCTTCCGCTGTTGCTCGAGTTAATTTTGTCCAAGCTACTTCCGCAGACTGGCGCGTGTAGGGTATCGGTTTCTGGTGGATCTCGTCCAGTCGATTTTGCAAGGTTTCCCAGAACTTTTTCTCCATTTCCTTGGCAAGAGAGGCATCTACTTCACCATGTTCAATGAGGTATTTGTTATAGACTTCGCGAGGGTTAGGGTGCGTCTTGATGAGGTGATACATCTGGGGCTGTGTGAAGGAAGGGTCGTCTCCTTCATTGTGGCCATATTTTCGATAGCATACCATGTCAATGAAGAAGTCTTCATTAAACTCCTGGCGGTACTTGACTGCGAGCATACAAGCTTTAACTACTGCCTCAGGGTCGTCGCCATTCACGTGTAGCACTGGTGCCTGAACCATAGAAGCAACGGAGGTACAGTAATCTGCAGAACGGGCATCGTCAAAGTCCGTGGTAAAGCCAATTTGATTGTTGATGATAAAATGGATGGTACCGCCGGTCGAATAGCCGTTGAGTAAACTCATTTGTAGCAATTCATACACGACACCCTGCCCGGCTATTGCGGAGTCGCCATGGATAAGCACTGGCAATACTCGGTCGTACTCGTTGTTATAGAGTGTATCCGCCTTTGCTCGTGCATAGCCGGCCACCACTGGATCTACCACTTCAAGGTGGGAAGGGTTGGGGGCTAACTGCACATTGAGTTCTATGCCACTTGGTGTTTTATGATTGTGTCGGAACCCAAGGTGATACTTTACGTCGCCGGAACCCATCGTCATGTCGGTTGGCATGTTTCCTTCAAATTCGGAGAAGATTTGCTCGTAGGTTTTTCCCATTGTATTGGCCAATACATTGAGGCGACCTCGGTGGGCCATGCCAATCACAACTTCCTGCACACCGGCACTTGCTGCTTCATTGAGCAGCGTGTCTAATGCAGGGATGGTGCTTTCGCCTCCTTCAAGAGAGAATCGTTTTTGGCCGATGTATTTTGTATGGAGGAACTTTTCAAAAATTACTGCTTCATTTAGTTTCTCTAATATTCGCTTCTTTGTTTCTAAGCTCAGTTCGGTATGCTGCATCGCTTCAAATTCGCGTTGCATGAATAGGGCTCGGTCTTTATTGGTAATGTAAGTGTATTCTACTCCAATATCTCCGGTATAAGTCTTCTTAAGGAAGGCAAGGATTTCGGAAAGTGTTGCACCTTTCTTGTCGATAAATTCTCCGGCTTGAAAGGAAGTATTCATGTCTGCTTCAGAAAGCCCGAAATACACAAGGTCTAAGTGAGGTTTCCGATCCTTCCTGGGCCGGATAGGATTGGTAGTGGCGACCAGATGTCCTCGTTTTCGGTAGGCGCGAATCATGCGGAATACGCCAAATTCTTTGGTCATTTTTTCGGCATCGAAAGCCATGTTTGGCCCCGCTACCGCGCCACCATTCCGGGCAGCAGCATAGTCAAAGCCTTTAAAGAAGGAGGCCCATTCGGGATCAATTGTTTCAGGGCTTTTTAGATAGTCCGTGTATAGGTTTTCTATGTAGGAAGGGTGCGAAGACGTAACGAAAGAAAAGTCAGACATTATTAAAGCTTGATTTCGGGCGCGAAGTTAAATCAATACTTCGTCCGAGCACTTTGATAAAAGCTTTATAATCCCTTAAATAGAAGGTTTGATATCAGTTTTTCCCGAAAATTGAAATTGATTCTCATAAAATCCCTCGGTTTTCAATACAGAGCAGCTAGGATTAGTCGTTGATGCCTTGTTCAAAGCCGATATCTACCCGGAGATTATTCCCATCAGCTGCTGCCGTAGCTAGTTCGTCACATCGATTGTTGAAGGGGTTGTTGGCATGGCCTTTTACCCAGACAAACCGGATCCTATGCTGTTTGGCTAATGCGGCATATTCTTTCCATAAATCAGCATTTTTTTTCCCTTTGAAGTTGCTGCGTAGCCAGCCTTGTAACCAGCCTTTTTCAATAGCATTGACTACATAGGACGAATCGCTGTATATCGTTGCTGCCATTGGTTTTTTTAAGGCTTTCAGGGCTTCAAGTACGGCCATTAGTTCCATTCGGTTATTGGTAGTGTGCCGATAGCCGCCCGATAGTTCTTTCCGACTTTGTCCCCACATTAAGATTGCCCCATAGCCACCAGGGCCGGGGTTGCCGCGTGCGGCGCCATCAGTGAAAATAATTAGTTCGTTGGGCAAAATTTAGGGCAATGGATTTGTGAAAGTTGATCGGACGCCAAACGGTGCCTCATAGTTGGTGTTTGCCTGCAAATATGCAGTCGTTTGGTGGCCTTATCCAAGTACTACCTACAACCAGCAGTTTGTATTGGTGCCATGCGGCTACCTTAGCAACAAATTTTTGAATAGTTGGCTAATAAAATTAGAGTGGCTCCAGTATCTTACTTGAACACAAAACCACTGCTTTGGGGCATAGAGCACAGTACAATTAGTGATGATATTGAAATGTTGGTTGACTTTCCCGCTAACCTGGCGAAGAGTTTGTCCCAAGGGACTATTGATATGGCACTTTTGCCGGTGGCGGTTCTTCCCAGCATCCCGAATGCAAGAATCGTGAGCGATTTTGGTATTGCTGCGGATGGGGATGTGGCTTCGGTTGCTATATTTAGCGAGGTGCCGCTTGAGCAAATTGAGCGGGTATATTTAGATTATCAAAGCCGTACTTCGGTCCGATTGGCCCAAATCCTTTTGCGTCATTTTTGGAAAAAAGATGTCGTGTTTTTGGACGCACCAACAGATTATATTGATCATATTGAAGGAGGAACAGCGGGGGTGATCATCGGCGATCGGGCTTTGATGGCCCTTGGTCAATTTGCCTACCATTATGATCTTGCAGCAGCATGGAAAGCGCTCACCGGACTTCCCTTTGTCTTTGCTGCATGGGTAGCGAATAAGGATCTTCCAACGGATTTCCTTCAACGGTTTAATGAAGCAACCAAGCAGGGGCTTGAGGAAATTGATGCTGTCGTGGCCGCAAACCCTTTCCCGGCCTATGATTTGCAAACCTACTACCGGAAGAATATTCAATATGCTTTCAACAAGAGCATGAAGGAGGGGCTTTCCTTATTTTTAAAAATGAATGCGGAACTTTAGGCTAAATTCTTTTCCGAATGATACCAACAGATAACAGTAGTGGAGCAGTAGGTCAGGCAATCACTTTGGTAGAATGTCCGAGAGATGCTATGCAGGGTTGGCCAAAAATGATACCCGTGTCGGACAAAGTAGCCTACCTGAATAGCTTGCTGCGCGTGGGTTTTGACGTACTGGATTGTGGTTCGTTTGTTTCCGCAAAGGCGATACCCCAACTTGCCGATACCAAGGAAGTGCTACCACAGTTGGATTGCTCCGGTAGCAAGAGCAAGTTGTTGGCCATTGTTGCCAATACTCGAGGAGCGGAGGAGGCAGTAGCTTTTGATGAGCTATCCTTCTTAGGCTTTCCCTTTTCAATCTCTGAGACCTTCCAGCTGCGCAACACGAATAAGACTATTGCCGCATCACTCCAGCAAGTAGAAGAGATTCAGAATCTCTGTGTACGAAGCGGAAAGGCGCTCACAGTCTATATTTCAATGGGCTTCGGCAACCCTTATGGGGATGCTTATAATGCAGATGTGGCGATTCATTGGGTTGAAAAGCTCGTGGCTATGGGGATTAAGACTATTGCCATGAGCGACACAGTGGGCATCGCACAGGCGGAGACGATCGACTATATTTTTAAACAGTTGGTACCAGCCTTTCCTGATATTGAAATCGGCGCACATTTCCATGCTTCCGCAAAAGATTGGCGGATGAAGTTGGATACTTCTTTCGACGCAGGGTGCCGACGGTACGATACCGCACTTAAGGGTATAGGAGGCTGTCCAATGGCAGAGGATGAATTGGTGGGCAATATGGCTACAGAGAATTTGGCCAATTGGTGCAAGGATCGGGAGATTCCACTAGGAATTGATATGGAAGCCTTTTGGCAGGCAATGCAAATAGCCAACCGAATATTCCTATAATATTAGAAATTTGAACCTCAAAACGACGAATACTTATGTCCGTTCATAGCGAAAACAAACGGGTGACGACCCACACACTGCAGTCCATGAAGAATCAAGGTGAGAAGATATCCATGCTCACTGCCTATGATTTTTCTATGGCCAGAATCCTTGATGATAGCGGGATTGATGTGCTTTTGGTCGGTGATTCTGCAAGCAATGTGATGGCCGGGCATGAGACTACTTTACCGATCACGCTGGATCAGATGATTTATCACGCGCAGAGCGTAGTGAGGGGAGCGCAGCGCTGCCTGATTGTGGTGGACTTGCCATTTGGTTCCTACCAGGGGAATAGTAAGGAAGCGTTGAACTCAGCCATTAGGATAATGAAAGAAGCTGGTGCCCATGCCATAAAGCTGGAAGGTGGTGAAGAGGTTGTAGATTCCATCAAGCGAATTATTAGCGCCGGAGTACCTGTGATGGGGCATTTGGGCCTAACCCCACAAAGTATTTACAAGTTTGGTACCTATGCTGTCCGTGCAAAGAAGGCGGATGAAGCGGAGCAACTGATGCGGAATGCCGAACTATTGCAGGATGCCGGTTGTTTTGCGCTAGTGCTGGAGAAAATTCCGGCGGCCTTGGGGCAGAAAGTAGCGGAGACTTTGAGTATTCCTGTGATCGGAATCGGTGCTGGCGGCGGTGTTGATGGGCAAGTATTGGTCATGCATGATATGTTAGGACTGAACAAAGACTTTTCTCCCCGTTTTCTGCGGCGTTATGCTAGTCTTTATGATACAGTGCACGAAGCCGTGGGGAATTATATCAAGGATGTGAAGAGCAGAGATTTTCCCAACGAGCAGGAGCAGTACTAGCACTAGTTGGTGCTGGCAATTAGCTCACGGGCATTGGCAAGAGCGGCTTGTCCCGGCAGTGCGCCACCAATCATTTTGGCGATAGCCTCTACATGTTGTGTATCATCTAGGGTGCGAACATTGGTCGTGATTTTCCCTTCTGGTTGTTCTTCTTTGAAGACAAATAAGTGGTTTGTTGCCCTTGCTGCAACTTGTGGTTGGTGAGTAATGCAAATCACTTGGTGGTAGTTGGCAAGTTCCCGAAGCAAATGCCCTACTTGTTTTGCGGCTTCACCGGATATGCCGGTATCCACTTCATCAAAAATAAGTGTGGGTAATTGCATGGCCTTCGCTGTTAGCGATTTGATACAGAGCATAATTCGGCTCATCTCTCCACCGCTAGCAGCTTTGTGGAGGGGTAGGAATCGCCCACTTTTATTTGCATCTAGTTCAAAGCTGAGGAGGTCGAGCCCTAAGAGTGTTGGTTGGGTTAGTTTTTGAATGCTTATTTCAAATTTCGCATTGGGCATACCCACCAAAGCCAAAAGTTCATTCACATTTTTTGCGAATGCTGGGGCAGCTGCTATTCTTTTTGCAGATAGCTCGTTGCCGAGTTTTGTTACAATTTGATATTGCGCTGTATTTTCTTGTTGGATTTGTGCAATTTTTTCACCCAAGTCCATACTCAATTGCAGTTCTTGTTGCAATTCTTGCTGCAGCTTAAGTAGGCTATTCGTGTCGGGTAGCCCATGCTTTTTAAGTAGTCTGTATCCTAAGTCCACGCGCTCTTGGAGGGAATTAATCAGGAATTCATCTAGGACTACGGTAGATTTCAGCTCCGATATTTCTGAGCTGATATCCTTCAATTCTTCGAGTGCGGAATTCAATCGTTCGTTAAGCGCAACACTTTGTGGTAGCCATTCTTCAATGCTTTGGAGTTGTTGCAGGATTTTCTTCAGCTCATTTAGGATAGGCTGTTCTCCTTCTTGCAAGATTGCTTCAGCTTGGCTGAGCACAGTGCCAATTCGTTCTGCATGTGTCAATGATTTGAGTTGTGCTGCTGCGTCTTCAACTTCATTTTCTTTAAAAGCACCATTAGTTAGCTCATCAAGCAGAAACTGTTTGTAATCGGATTCTTTTTGCCATTCAGCTTGTTTCTTTAGTAGATCTGAAAGTGCGGTTTCTTGCTTCTTGTGCCGGTTGTAAGCTTGTTGGTACTCGCTTCTGATGGAAGTAGCGCCGGCTATAGCATCCAGTGCATTGAGCTGGAAGCTGTCCCCGCTGAGTGCCAGATGGTCAAATTGTTGGTGCAAATCGATTAATAGTGCAGTGATTTGGTTGAGGATCGTCAGATTGACCGGTGTATCATTGACAAATGCTCTGCTTTTTCCGTTTGCGCTAATCTCTCTACGAATGATACAGGTATCTTCTTCATCCAAATCTGCGGCCAGTAGCGCTTCTTTTAGGGCGGTATATGCTGTTACTTTGAAGTTCGCTTCAACAACGCATTTTTGCTCCTTGTTGATGAGTACGTTTGTGTCCGCACGTTCACCCAAGATCAGGGATAGTGCACCTAAGATGATACTTTTACCCGCACCGGTCTCGCCGGTAACAATGTTCAATTGGGCGTCCGGTTGGAGTTTTAGGTGGTCTATGATGGCGTAATTGTCGATCGTGAGCTGCTGCAGCATGGGTAGTATCGGTATGGGCTACAAATTTAGCGGCTTGCTACTGATACTTTAGTTGTTTTAGACCGGCTTAATGGTCATTTCACTCAGATAAACTTATTTTCTTTCGCAGTTTTTATTGCATCAGCTTTGCTATGCACATCCAGCTTGATGTAGATGTTTTTGATATGGCTTTTCACCGTTTCAATGTCTATAAACAGTTCATTAGCGATGCGCTTTCGGCTTTTTCCGGTAGCTATTTGTTCTAGTACTTCAGTCTCCCGCCTACTCAATGGCGATTCTTCCGAGCGTTGAAAAGAATTGATGACCATTCTCGCGATATGCGCACTCATTGGGCCGCCACCCTCCATCACGTCTTGGATAGCACTTATGATCTTTTCGGGTGAGGTATTTTTGGTCAGGTAGCCCGCAGCGCCATTCCCCAAGGCACGGAAGATTAGCGTATCTGTTTCATAAACCGTGAGTATTAGAATCTGCAGATCGGGGATGAGTTTCTTGAGCTTTGGGAGCGCGTCGATACCGTTAGTGCCCGGCAGTTCAACATCTAACAACAATACATCGGGGCCATCTGCTACGATTTTTTTTGCCGCTGATTCAAAAGAATTGTAGGTGCCGACTACTTTGAAGCCGGGGGCTTGTGCAATGAGGTAGGCATAGCTGTTTCGGATGGTTTCATCGTCTTCGATAAGGCATACTCGGATGTCTAGGTCGCGCATAATTTTTTGATTTGCTTGGTGTACAAATTTCGTAGGATACGCCCTAAGTATTATCCCTTGTTTGGCGGGATTTTGAACTCGAGGGTAATTGTTGTTCCCTTTGCTACTTTACTGTTTATTGTTAGTGTTCCGCCTAGCCTGCCCGCACGAGTTTGCATGTTCTGTAGCCCGCGCCCTCTCACGATTTCTTGTTCGTCAAAACCACAGCCATTGTCTTCTAGTTTAAGCTTGAGGTAGCCCTCTTTTTCCGATGCTAAGATGTGTACTTCTGTTGCTTTGGCGTATTTAAGCGTATTATTCAAAGCTTCTTTAAAAATCATGATGAGATTTCGGTGCATATCCATCGGGATTCTGTGCTCCTGCCATGATAGTTCAATGCCGGTAAAGGAAAAGTGAATATCGGTATCTCCAAATAGCTCATCGCCAAATTCTCTAATTCGGTTCAAGACCTGGTAGAGCGTATCATTCGAAGGTTGGAGGCTCCATAGAATATCCCGTGTGCCACCATAGAGTTGTTTGGCATTATCCTGGATTTGGGTCATTATTCGTCCCGCCTCCGCTGAAGCTTCCGGTAGTTTTGCGCGCAGGATGTTGGTTAGTAAATTGATTCTGGTGATTTTATTTCCGACTTCGTCATGGAAATCTTCTGCAGTACGCTCCCGTATCCTTGCTTGTTCTTCTTTTCTCAATCCCTCTATCAGTGCAGCTCGGGCGCGTTTTCTCTGTGCCAATATGTATTGAATTGCTACCCCAAGTAGCATACATCCTAGGAGAATAAGTACCTTGAACCAGATAGATTTTGAGAAAGGTGTGATGATGCTAAAGCTGTAGTGTAGTTGCGCATTTTCCGGTGTGCGTCCGTCGAGCGAACATTGCACCATAAGGGTGTATTCACCAGGTGGTAGGGCGGAAAAATTAATGTTCTTTTCGGAGCTCCATTCACTCCAGGGTACCTTCAATCCTTCCAGTTTGTAACGGTATTTTATTCGATCCTGGCCGCTCAGGCTTACTGCTTGAAAACTAAAATTGATGTTGTTCTGTTTCCAAGGAAGTCGGAGGTTTTGAGGCACTTGGTAGATGGCGGAGACCCTCTGAAACCAGCTACTATCGCGGATTGGTGCTCCGAAAATTTGGATGTTTTGTAGCTCCAAACTAATTGGCCGATGCACAGCAATTTTATTTTCCGGATGATATAAGACAGCTCCTCCGGTAGTGCCAAACCAAATTTGACCGTTCGCCAAGGGTAGAACGGCATTTCGATTGCTTTCTAAGCCAGGGATACCATCGTTGGTGCCATATATTGTGAGTTGCGCTGTGCCTAGCACATGCTTTATTTGGCAGATTCCATAGCCGGTGCCTACCCAGATGTCATCCCGGCCCGCCGCGGTAATGTTGTAAATAAAGTCGGAGGCTAGACCATTGTTTTGGTTGAAATGGAATTTTTGACCGGTTTGTAACTGCAGCCCAAAAAGCCCATTTTCTACAGTACCCATCCAAAGCACGTTGTATGCGAAAGCAAGGCAAACAATTTGCGCACTGTCGCCACCGGTACCAGTGGCCAATCGATTCAAATTTCCGTGCGAGTAGAGCATCAGTCCGGAATTTGTGGCAAGGACCATACTGTCGTTGCCAATTTTAGCGAATGCTTGTACAGACGCGGCTCCTATAGAGTCTTCTCGTATTAGCTTTTCGGAAAATTTCGCCAAATGACCGCTGCCTGCAACCCAAAAGCTGTTCCCATCTTTCAAAAGTGCAATTATGGTGCTTCCGGTTGTTTTTTCCTGCACTTGCCTCATTCTCTTGGCGACCATATCATAGCTCCATAAGCCAAAATTTTGTGTACCGATGATCAGCTCATCACCTAAGGCTAGCAAGGAGGTGACGGAGCGGCGCACCTGCCTTGTCGGGAAGGGGATAGTATTTACTTTCCCTTGGTGGTATTGATACAGGCCACCGTCAAATGAACCGAAAAAAATACTGTTGTC
>JAFDYA010000103.1 GCA_018267675.1 Bacteroidota bacterium | reverse complement strand
GCGGAGCTCCACACCTAAGCAGGTGTATTGGGTGCTTGTAGTATCAAAAGGAGTAGCCTTCCGGTTGGGAGTGCTTAGCTCCCGGATAAAAGTGTAATGGAGGGCATTTTTAGTCAAAGAAATGTTGAGTCCGGAGCCTGAAAATTGGTAGAGCACCTGTGGGAGCGCTTGATAGCGGGCATCATGAACCTGTCCTTTGTTGGGTATAAATGCCGGATGTCCTTGGCTGAGCCGCGGGGCATCGGGTGCGGCACCGGCAAGCGCTTTGCAACAACAAAATATAAAGCCAAGCAGGAGGGTATAATATTTAGCCATGGTATTCAAAAAATCGGAATGGAGCTAGTAAAATTAACTGAAAAAGGTCGTTGCCCTTTTTAATAATTACAGCCATTAGAAATTGTAGCAAATGCCCTTCTGGTATTAAATCCCATTGATCTTTTTTGGTCTTGATTTTTTGATTGAAGTCAGTCCGAAGCAGAAATTTGTCAGACTGTTGATTTTTGCCCGGTCGCTCGTGGGATGTTAGCTAATCAAGTACTAAGCACAATAATTGAATTGCCGCAGCAAATCAAATACCAAGGCTTCGGTTGAAGCCTGAAATGATGCCAAGCAATGCTGGGTAGGGTTTAGTCTTTTCTACTTATCTGTGCGCCCAAAGCATTCAAGCGACCATCAATATTTTCATAGCCGCGGTCTATTTGTTCAATATTCTGAATTGTGCTTTTACCCTGAGCCGTGAGTGCAGCAAGGAGCAAGGCCACACCGGCTCGGATGTCCGGCGACACCATGGTGATGCCCCGCAAGGGGTGGCTTTTATTAAGCCCAATCACTACTGCTCTGTGTGGGTCGCAGAGCACAATTTGTGCCCCCATTTCAATCAGTTTATCCACAAAGAACAAGCGGCTTTCAAACATCTTCTGATGGACGAGCACCGTGCCTTTTGCTTGGGTTGCCACCACTAATACGATACTGAGCAAGTCCGGCGTAAACCCCGGCCAGGGATGGTCATAAATCGTAAGAATAGAACCATCAATAAAGCTCTGGATTTGGTAGGAGTCTTGCTGGGGCACATAGATATCATCCCCCGATATTTCCATTGCGATGCCCATCCTACGGAAGGTTTCTGGGATCACCCCTAGATGCACCACATCGGCATTTTTTATAGTAATTCCAGCTCCGGCAATGGCGGCCATTCCAATAAAGGATCCGACTTCAATCATATCGGCGAGCAAGCGATGTTCGGCACCATGCAATTTTTTAACGCCTTCTATCCTAAGTAAGTTGGAGCCAATGCCGGTGATGTTTGCTCCCATAGCATTGAGCAAGCGACAAAGTTGCTGTACGTAGGGCTCACAAGCAGCATTGTAGAGTGTAGTGGTGCCTTCGGCCATCACCGCGGCCATTAAGATGTTTGCTGTACCGGTCACTGAGGGCTCGTCCATCAAGATGTCGTTTCCTTTTAGCATATCGGTACTCAATTGGAATACGGAAGTCTCATCATTGTATCGGAATTGGACCCCTAGGCCTTCAAAGCCGCGGATATGTGTGTCGAGCCTACGGCGGCCAATTTTATCCCCGCCGGGTTGTGGTATTTGCGCATTCCCAAAGCGTGCCAGCATCGGCCCGGCAACCATCACTGAGCCGCGCATCCGCCCACTTTTATGCCGGAAGGTTTGGCCGGAAAAATATTCGGTATTTACCTGTTCGGCCTGTAGTGTCACCACGCCGTTTCCTACTTTATCTACCCGCACACCGAGGTCGGATAGTAGCTCCAGTAGCAGATTTACGTCGATAATGTTCGGGACATTGGTATAGGTTACCGGCTCGGTAGTGAGCAAGGCAGCACACAACACTTGTAATGCTTCGTTCTTTGCCCCTTGCGGAGTAATCGTTCCTTGTAGGGGGCGTCCGCCCCGGATTTCGAATGAACTCATAATGGCTACAAAATAAGAACACCGCCCCGAAGGCGGTGCCAATTTATTTTTTAGAAAAAAGCATTACCCGGATTAGGCCATGTTCCCCCGGTTTTTGTTTTTGTATTTTTTGTTTTTGTTGAAGTTGCCATTTCCGCCTTGTTGCCCGCCTCTGTTGCCTTTATTTTTCTTCTTACCGTAGTTGGCATTGCCGTTCGGGCGCGGATCCATGACTACTTTAAAGCCGGTAGCTCCTTCAAAGTCTAAAGCTCCTTTGGTGATTTGTTTCAACTCTTGGCGGATCGCATCATCTTGGGCTGGCTCTCGGTGCCAATTGGCATAGGCCAATTTCATAAAGTAGGCAATGTGTTGGGTATAGCCTTCTTTCTTTTCCGGATTAGATTCGGCAATTGCTTTTTCCAATATCGGTTCAATGTTACCACCCAAATGCCGATGTTTAATTTTCCGAGCAGGGTAGGGAAGCACTTCCGGTTTTTTTCGCACTTCCTCAGCTGTGGGAGCGGGATAGGGGGAGTTTACTTTGAGCTTGAAATCGGTCATTTGATACAAATGATCCCAAAGCTTGTGGCGATAGTCTTCAATTTGTTTAAGGTGCGGATTCAATATTGCCATCACGTCGATGATGGCCTCGGCATTTTTTAGCCGTTTATCATCATCTTCAATCGTGAGTAGCGATTCGGCCATCCGTTGAATGTTTCGGCCATATTCCGGCATCAATAGGGAGGATCCGGTAGTGTTGTAATCCATAAGAGATTTATTGGAGCATGCTGCAAATTTTTAGCGGGCGTTTAGGGTATATGCCCTGAGCGGATTTGCAATTTGTAAGGGGTAAAGTTAAGGCATGTCCTAATTTGGCTGGTATTGCCCTACTTTGATTTTGGTCAATGCTTCTGCCATCGGGAAGCCAAAGGGCGAGCATTGAAAAAGCCCGCACGGATATCGCGCAGGCTCTTTTTTATTCTTTTGAGTGATGCAAAACTAAGCTTTCACTTGAGCGACCAAAGCTTTAAAGGCTTCAGGCTCGTTCATAGCTAGGTCGGCAAGTACCTTACGGTTAAGGTCGATACCGGCGGTTTGCAATTTATTCATGAACACAGAATAGCTCATGCCTTCTTCGCGAACAGCGGCATTGATGCGAACAATCCAAAGGCTGCGATAGTCGCGTTTCTTCAGCTTCCGACCAACATATTTGTAGCCTAAGCCTTTTTCAAGAACGTTCTTGGCAACGGTATAGACATTTTTCCGCTTACCATAGAATCCTTTGGCTTGCTTGAGTATTTTTTTTCTGCGGGCGCGGGAGGCGACTGCATTTACTGAACGTGGCATTTCTAAAAATTAAAAAAGGTAAAATTATTGTTGAGGAGCACTTAACGCAGAACCAGCATGCGCTTCACCAAGTTTTCGTTGGCAGGGTGCACAAAGGCAGCCGCACGAAGATGGCGTTTCCGCTTAGTAGCTTTTTTAGTAAGCAAGTGGCTTTTGAAAGCCTTATACCGACGAATCTTTCCAGTTCCGGTTACTTTAAATGTCTTCTTGGCACGTGAGTGCGTCTTCATCTTGGGCATGGTGCTCAGTCCGATTTTTTTAAGGGACGGCAAAAGTACAGCCTTTCCTCGGAATAATCAAAAAAGTTTTTTATTACTCAAATGATTTTTGGTGTAGCCAGCACAATTTGATTCCCCATTTTTCAGCACAAAGGTCTGACTTTTATTGCGTTTTGTTTTCTTGGTTTTTTGCTGCCTGAGCCGCCTACCTTCGTACCGTTTTTCAAGAAAAAATTTCAAATTACTGTGTCACAAAAAACACCACACGATACGCTAAATGTGATGAGCGAACTGGTACTCCCCAATGATACCAATACCCTCGGCAACCTAATGGGTGGCCGCTTAATGCATTGGATGGATATCGCCGCCGCAATTTCGGCTATGCGCCATTGCAATACACCCGTAGTTACCGCTTCTGTAGATAATGTTTCGTTTAACGCTCCCATAAAATTGGGCAACCTGCTCACCATTGAAAGTAAGGTGACGCGTGCTTTTAATAGCAGTATGGAAGTGCATCTCAGAGTGTTCGGTGAAGATCTGCAAGCGCGTACCCGTTATTGTACCAACGAAGCCTACCTCACTTTCGTATCATTAGATAGTAACGGGAAGCCGCAGAAAGTGCCTGATTTGGCACCGCAAACAGAAGTAGAAAAGAAGATTTGGGAAGGAGCCTTAAGACGGCGACAAGTTCGACTCATTCTGGGGGGTAAAATGAAGCCCGAAGATGCCGGCGAGCTCAAATCACTTTTCTTTAAAAATGGGGAAGATGGGAAAGCCCAGTAGCTAAAGTTTGAACTTAAAGTTCGCCTAAACTACCGGTACGGTGGGGCACGTTTCGATTTCCACTTCATTCGATAGTTATACCACTGATTTCGGCAAAGGAAGGCTGACAGGCATCAATTTCACTTTTTTTCAGGTACTATTATTCTACCTTCGCGCATCTTTTCAAAAAGCATCTTTTTAGCAATCTTCTTATGAATTTATTCTCTAGCCAAAGTCACGAATTTACAAGCCGTCATATTGGCCCTAGCACTTCTGATGCGGAGCAAATGCTTCAAGAAATTGGTGTAGCCAATCTGGATGAGCTGATTGACCGTACCGTTCCCGCATCCATCCGAATGACGAGTAAGCTAAAAGTACCATCGGCACAAAGTGAGGCGGAATATCTACGGGAGTTGAAGACTTGCTCATTGGGCAACAAGACCTATCGGAATTTCATAGGCCAAGGATATTATGATACCCACACGCCATCGGTGATTGTGCGGAATATATTTGAAAACCCAGGTTGGTACACCCAATATACGCCCTACCAAGCAGAAATTGCACAGGGTCGTTTGGAAAGCTTGCTCAATTTTCAGACAATGGTCAGCGAGCTATGTGGCCTCCCCATAGCCAATGCCTCCCTTTTAGATGAAGGTACTGCGGCAGCCGAAGCAATGGCCATGTTCTTTCATGGGTTGAACAAGCAAGCAGATGTGCCTACCCGGCCTAAATTCTTTGTTGATCAAGAAATATTTCCTCAAACTTTAGCTGTGGTGCTCACCCGAGCAAAGCCCTTGAATATTGAGTTGGTAATTGGCGATTATGCAAGTGCTCAGTTGGATGAAAGCTATTTCGGCGCCCTCATTCAATATCCGAATGATAAAGGGATCATTCAGGACTACCGTGCTTTTATTGATCAGGCACACCAAGCGGGCGCACTAGTCGCAATGGCTACTGATTTGCTGGCACTCACGCTGCTCACACCTCCTGGAGAGCTGGGCGCTGACGTGGCCTTTGGCAATTCACAACGCTTTGGGGTGCCGCTCGGATTTGGCGGTCCGCATGCTGCTTTCTTTGCTACAAAAGATGATTTTAAACGAGCAATTCCGGGTCGCATCATTGGGATTTCTGTAGATGCCTCCGGAAATCGTGCCCTGCGTATGGCGTTACAAACTCGCGAACAACATATCAAACGGGAAAAGGCTACCAGCAACATTTGTACAGCACAAGCCTTGCTCGCAAATATGGCGGCAATGTATGCGGTCTTTCATGGTCCGGAAGGCTTGAAGAATATTGCCCGCCGCGTGAGTATCCTGACACACGCTTTGGCAGATGCCCTATTGGCTGCGGGATATAAGCTTGGAGCCAGCGCTTTCTTTGATACCATCCTTGTGGAAGTCAGAAATCTTAGTGCTTTCAAACAAAGAGCCGAAGAGCGGCAGCTTAATTTCCGCTATTTTTCCGGTAATTGGGTGGGCATTTCTCTGGATGAAACCACTATGCAACGCGACGTTGCGGATATCTTAGGGGCATTTGAAGGTATTGGCGATGCTCCGGCATCTTTTGAAATGAATGAAGATGAATTGCTGCTGAATATCCCCTCACCTTTGGTGCGTAGCTCCAGCTTCATGACTCAGGAAGTATTCAACAGCCATCATAGTGAGACCCAAATGATGCGCTATATTAAAAAGCTGGAAAACCGTGACCTATCACTCAATACCAGTATGATCAGCCTCGGGTCTTGCACCATGAAGCTCAATGCAGCAACCGAAATGATTCCCTTGTCTTGGGCACATTGGAGCAAGATGCACCCATTCGTTCCCCAGGAGCAGGCAGGTGGCTATAAGCAAATTGTTACGGAGCTCGAAGCTTACCTGAGCACCATTACCGGCTTAGATGCCTGCTCTTTGCAACCTAATAGCGGAGCTCAGGGGGAATATGCCGGCCTACTCACTATTCGCGCCTACCATGAAAGCCGTGGCGAAGGACATCGTGATGTGATCCTTATTCCGATCTCTGCTCATGGCACCAATCCAGCTTCTGCAGTGATGGCCGGATATAAAGTAGTGGTGGTAAAAGCCCTAGAGAATGGCTATATCGACGTAGATGACTTGAAGGCTAAAGCGACGCAATATGCAGAACGACTGGCCGGTGTCATGATCACTTACCCAAGTACCTATGGGATCTATGAAGAATCTGTGATGGAAATTACTTCCGTGATTCATCAACATGGCGGACAAGTGTACATGGATGGTGCCAATATGAATGCACAGGTTGGCCTCACTGCTCCCGGTATTATTGGCGCTGACGTCTGCCACCTCAATCTGCACAAGACTTTTGCCATCCCTCATGGTGGTGGTGGTCCAGGGGTTGGCCCCATTTGTGTACGGGAACATCTTCGCCCATTCCTTCCGAATCAGAATCAAAATATTGCCGGTACTGTGGCGGCTGCAGGTGCGGTATCTGCGGCTCCATTTGGCTCAGCATCCATCCTGCTCATATCCTATGGCTATATCAGAATGTTGGGAGCTAGTGGCCTAAGGGCAGCAACCGAAAATGCAATTTTGAATGCTAACTATATGCGGGCGCGACTACAAAATGCCTATACCATTTTGTATTCCGGAAGTGGCGGTACTTGTGCCCATGAATTTATCGTAGATCTCCGACCTTTTAAAAAGAGTGCGGGCATTGAAGCCGAAGATGTGGCCAAGCGCTTGATAGATTTTGGATTTCATGCACCGACTATGTCCTTCCCCGTGCCGGGCACGATTATGATTGAGCCAACAGAGAGCGAAGACAAAGCAGAATTGGATCGTTTTTGTGAAGCAATGTTGTGTATTCGGGAAGAAATAAAAGCAATTGAAGAAGGTAAAGCAGATGCAACAGACAATGTGCTGAAGAATGCGCCGCATACTCAGTTTGAATTGATGGACGAAGATTGGAAGCATCCATATAGTAGGCAACAAGCTGCATTCCCCTTAGCCTATGTGATGCAAAATAAATTCTGGCCGTCTGTGAAACGGGTGAACAATACGGTTGGTGATCGGAATCTAATCTGCACCTGTGAGCCTACTGAATCCTATATGGAAGAAGTAGTATAGCATGTCTCCTACTTTCTGGTGCGAAATACCAGAATCATTTGAGTAATTCACAAGCCCATCGGCCAACTGGTCTATGGGCTTTTTGCTGCATCCTAAACGATGGTCAGTCCGAGCAGCAGCCAAGCAACTACAATCAACGGAGCTGGGATTTTTGTGAACTTTAAAAGGCAAAAAGTGATCGCAATGACCACAAGATTACTCCAGTCGAACGCTGGCTTGGAAATTGTTTGCAGCAAGACTAATCCCGAAGCCCAGATGATCCCAACCACTGCCGCATTAATCCCTTCTAATGCTCGATAGATGATCACATGTTGTTTGAGATTTTGATAGACCGGATACAAGAAAAATAAGAGTAGGGTACTCGGAAGAAAAACCGCAATCGTGGCGATCAGGCAGCCAAATATTTGCCAGAGCGCACCATACTGGCTAAGTGCTAGTCCGCCTGCAAAGGAACATACTGAGAATACCGGCCCGGGCACCGCCTGCACCATCCCAAACCCGGTTAAGAGTGCCGCAGGACTCATCCATGCCGAGGCTCCTCTAGACTCTGGTAGCGACACAAATTGGTACAACATCATCGGCAGTAACGCTTGCCCACCACCAAAAACGATTGCCCCAAATCGGTAAAAATTTTCAAAAAGATTGAAAGCTCGGCGATGCTCCCAATTACTATGACGGGCTATTTCAGAGAAAAGCCCAGCCAAAATGAAAATAACGGCAAAAAGCCAAAGGCTAACCCATTTTATCTTTTTAGGTTTACGATGTTCTTGTGGAATGCGTTTGCTCGAAAAATTGGAGATGACACCGGCAACAACCAGAACACAGGGGAAGACCCATGGAGATCGGACAAGCGTCGTCGCGATTAAAGCGCCAAGCATGATGCTCCAAGTGGCCAAATGCTGCACACTCGTTTTCATCATGCGCACTGCCGCAAAACAAACAAAGCCAACCGACATAGGCTGCACGAAGCTGAATAATCGAGATTGAAACGCTTTTGCATCAAAGTAGAGTAGAAAAAAGGAAAAGGCAGACATGACTAGGAATGCAGGCAGAATCCAAAGGCCAAGTGTGGCTATAGCTAAGGGTACCCCTCCTCTTTTCAAAGCAATGAGAATAACAGTCTGAGTGGAGCTGGGGCCGGGCAACATTTGCGCAAATCCGTTCAGCTCTATCAACTCCTCCTCAGTGACGTCATGACGTCGCTGCACAAAGCTTTTCATCATCATCCCGATGTGCCCTTGCGGCCCACCAAATGCAGTAAACGAATACATCGCTACCGCTTTCAGAAATGGGATATGACGAAACAGCATAAACGGCTGTAAGGTAAGAATACACACAAGAAAATGCAGGTACTGGTTGCCGTTATTTACTATTTGCGAATTAACTTGCAGCCCTAAATTGAAAAAATTATGGCTGCTCCAATGCTGTTGAGTTCTACGTTTGAAGCCGGTAATCAAATCGGGCCGATTTTGGCAAGTGTCTTCTTTTTATTGCTCTTGCTGGAGTTGATTTATGTGTTTGTAAAGTATGTGATTACTTCCCGCTTCTAAGGAAGTTTCATCATGGACGAGTTACACCTAGCGGCCATTCGCACCGACTATTCTTTAGCTTCGTTGGAAGAAACGGAAGTGGGCGATGATCCAATTCTTTTCTTTCGGAAATGGTTTGCGGAAGCCGAACATGCCCAGCTCAGTGAGGTCAATGCGATGACCTTGGCAACTGTTGATGTGGACAACCGCCCCCATGCACGGATTGTACTTTTGAAAGGCTTAGATGGCGCCAACTTTCAATTTTTTACTAACTACGAAAGCCATAAAGGACGCCAACTCGCCCAGCGTAGTCATGCTGCCTTGCTCTTCTTTTGGAAAGAACTGGAACGACAAGTAAGGATTGAAGGAATCGTGACGGAATTACAAGCGGAAGAAAGCGATGCCTATTTTCATTCCCGCCCCAAAGGAAGCCAGATAGGAGCTTGGGCCTCACCCCAAAGTAGTCGGATTGGTAGTAGGGCTATATTGGAAGAACGCGTAAAGCAGTACGAAGCTCAATATGCTGCACAGGAGGTGCCTCGTCCCGCGCACTGGGGTGGCTATGGTCTTCAACCCTTAAGCATTGAGTTTTGGCAAGGACGACGCAGTCGCTTACATGATCGTATTTGTTTTGAACGCCCAGATTTGGCGGCTCCTTGGGAGAAATATCGACTGGCGCCCTAATGCCGCATTCACAACCCCTGTCTGTTATGATGAGATTTATTTTATCCGTGCTTACGCTTTGCTTTTTTTCCATCGGAATAGCAACGGCACAGCCTAAGAAGTCTATCTATCGAGACCTTGGCGCTCCCTTGTCTCCCTTTCGCATTCAGAAAACCAATGGACACTTCTATAATAATGCTCGGTTAAAGAAAAACCAGCCGGTTTTGCTGATTATTTTTTCACCCGATTGTAGCCATTGCAAGCATTCGTTGGATACCTTGCAACATAGCTTTCAGCCGGAATTGAGCAAGTTGCAATTGGTGCTAGTGACCGAAGCAAGACACAAAGCAGAGCTCCAACCCTTTTTGAAAGCTAGTGGACTTGACAAAGACCCAAAATTTACTCAGGTAGGCGTGGACAGCAGCAATCTGATCTACAATATTTATGCTTATGGAATGCTGCCTCAGTTCAATTACTATAATGCCAATCATAAGCTGGTAAAGACTTTTAGCGGGATTTTTCCCTTGGATTCCTTGAGAAGTTTTTTGCACAAGCAACCTGAATAACAAGCGACCGAGCATTCACCAAACGCCAATCATCCACATGATCCTTTCTGATTCCCGCATCCTCCAAGAGATTGAAAAAGGTACGATCCTCATCAGCCCTTATGACCGTGCATGCCTCGGCTCCAACTCTTATGACGTTCATCTCGGTAGCACTTTGGCTACCTACCGGGAGCATATCCTGGATGCAAAGAAACACAATGAGATCGAATGCTTTGAAATACCAGACGAGGGCTTTGTACTCTATCCTCACGTCTTTTATCTTGGTGTGACCTTGGAATACACCGAAACACATGCACATGTCCCCTTCTTGGAAGGCAAATCTTCTACAGGACGCTTGGGTATTGATATCCACGCTACCGCGGGTAAAGGTGATGTGGGTTTCTGTGGCAACTGGACCCTGGAGATTTCCGTAAAACAGCCCGTGAAAGTTTATAAGGGCATGCCCATCGGCCAACTCATCTATTTCCCAGTTGAAGGGGAGATACTCGTGAGTTACAACCAAAAAAAGGGCGCTAAGTACAATGCACAACCCGACCGTCCGATTGAAAGTATGATGTGGAAGAACAAGTTCTAGTCTCTACTTTCATTAGAAATTGATGCGCTGTAGCCCTTCATAATTTACCGGTATGGGTATCAGGAGTGAGCCTTTCCCGACACGAACAACCCCTTTCAATTTTATCCGGACTTCCTTATCGTTGGCAGCAAGCAGGCTAAGGGCATTTGATACCAGGTTTTTTAATGGCGTCTGAATCACCAACGGGATAATAAAGCTATCCAATGCCGGTATTTGCTGAAACCCCGGCAGGAGGGCTTTCCCCACAAATTTGTTGTTGATAAACGCATCAACATCGCCGTCCTTCAAGCTAAACCCAAATCGATTGGGATTGTAACACCCTAAGCCAAGTTCCAGGCTCAAATTTTCCAAATTGATTTCCTTTACCCGAAATTGTTGTACATCCCGATAGACTAAGGGTTTCGGCTGGGCGCATCCGAACAGAAATAGCACCGAGAATAGGCCGATAAAAAAATAACGTAGAAGAGAAGCCGGTGCTACAGAAACTGAAATCATGGATGCATTTTGTCTAGTGATAGGGTAATGGCCTGTACGGGGTTTTGCCTTTTTGCTTTTTTCCACCAGCTTATCAGACCCATAATTGCCAAGATCGTGAAAACCAGGAATTGAAAGGAACTAAACACATAGCCCTTCACAAAGTATAGCGGGATGGAGGCCAAGTCGGTGGCGATCCACCAAATCCAATTTTCAAGCTTCTTTCGTGCCATTAGCCACATGGCAGTATAGGCAGTTGCCGCAGCAAATCCATCAGCCCAAGGAATAGCGCCAGGAGCAAAGTCATTCTTAAGATATTGAAGCGCAAAGAAGAGGATAGCATAGCACACTGCAAAAAAACTAAGGTGCTTGACCCATTCTTTGCCGGTTGAAAAACTAATCTGTAAGCTGAGTTCATTGTTCGTGGTTCGCCGAGTCCATAGCCACCAACCCCAGATACTCACAAGGGTATAATATAGGTTCACACTGGCCTCGCCCAGCAAATGACCTTTGAAAGAAAGGTAGATGTAGATGACTGTATTGACTAAGCCTACCGGGTACACGAGTACATGTTCGGCACGGGAAAGGAGGACACTACCAATACCAGCTAAAACAGCGATGAATTCTAAAGCAGTTGTGGCGTTCAGCCCATCAACAAATGCCTGAAATAGCTCCATTACGGTGTTCGTTTGTGCCGTTCTAAGTACCTAATTATGTGCGTTTTTTGGAAGTCTATCCATTGTAATTGCTCAGGAAATCCAGCACCATCCGCAAGCCGACGGCCGTGCCACCTGCCGGAAGATAGCCTTTGCCTGCCGTGTTAAATGATACACCGGCAATGTCAAAATGCATCCAAGGATAGTCGGTGAAATGCTGTAGGAACTTTCCGGCAGTGATGGCACCACCAGTCGGACCACCCACATTTTTGAGCTCGGCAAATTCACTCTTCAGCTGCTTCCCATATTCGTCCCAAAGCGGGAATTCTACAAGACGTTCATACTGTCGATAGCCGCTAGCAGACAACTGGGTTTTTATTGATTCATCTGCCGTGCCCATACAAACAATTCCATGCTCCCCAATTGCCGCAGATGCAGCACCCGTGAGTGTAGCAAAATCCATAACGAGCGCAGGATTGTACCGTTTCGCCCAATGCAAGGCATCCGCTAGGACCAACCTACCTTCCGCATCGGTATTAAGCACTTCAACCGAGGTGCCATCATACATCGTGATGATATCTCCGGGTACATAGGCATTCTCCCCGGGCCGGTTGTCCGTGGAAGGAGCAAGTGCAATGACGTGCAAGGGTAGCTTTAAGCTAGCAATGGCCCACATAGCAGTGCTTACCAGCGCAGCACCGCTCATGTCACTTTTCATACGATCCATTGAGTTGGGTGTAGGTTTCAACGATAGGCCGCCGGTATCATAGACGATGCCTTTCCCGACCAAGACAATCGGGCGCTCGTTTATCGGCTGCTCCGCCTTGTATTCCATAATGCTAAAGCTCGGCGGATCTATTGATCCCCGATTTACGGAAAGAATTCCTCCCATTTTTTCAGCTTCAATTTCTGCCTTGTGCAGAACAGTCACAGCAAACCCGGCCTCTTTCCCTAATGCTGTAATTTTTTCGGAAAGTCCTACTGCACTCAAGGCATTTAAAGGCTCATTGATCAGGTCGCGCATTTTGAATGCCGCCGCAGTCCACACATTCAGCTGAGCTACTTGAGCTGCTTGAATACTGCTTTCCGTGAACGAGATAGTTGCAAGTGGATTCGCTTTTTTCGCAGCATCGTTAAAGTATTTGATAAACTGGTAGCTGGCTAATGCAAGTCCCTGGCTAAAGCAAACTGCCGCATCTGTAGTTTTAGAAAAATTCTCAAGGCCTACCGTTGCCGCCTTCATGTTTTTGAGGGTTCCACATAGGTCAGCACCGGCTTTTCTAAGCATTTCCAAAGTGTCCTGTTCGCTGGCCTTTGGCTTGATGCAATATAAGAAGCGCATCACGTCAAAACGATTGATTGGGATGAGCACCTGTTCCCGAGCGAGCACATTTTCTACGAACCCAAGTTCGTCATTCGTCAGGTTTAATGAAGCTAACTGGCTAAGGTCATCAAAAAGAAAAATCAGGACATCGGGCTTGCTGGCAAGTGGCAGTGAAAAGTGAATCATTCTTAGATTTTTTGAAGGAATTGGGTAAAGGTAGCCGACCTGCAAGTTTCTGCATTCAGGGAATCTAAATTTTGCAAAATGGTATTCTCTCTAAACCTTCGTGCTACGATGGACTATCAATTGAAAAAATCACTGGGGCAACATTTTCTACATGATGAGCAAATCTCCCAGGAGATTGTGGCGATGATAGCCTTACAGCCCAAGCTGCAATTGCTGGAAGTCGGTCCTGGCGGCGGAGCATTAACTAAGTATCTTTTGGCAATTCCCGATATCGACTACAAAGCCGTAGAAATTGATCGGGAAAAGGTGCTGTGGTTGCAGCAGCATTTTCCAAAAATTGAGGGTAAATTAATTGAGGCAGATGTGTTACAAATGCAACAACCATTCTTCGGAACCTTTAGCATCATTGGCAATTTCCCGTACAATATTTCTTCGCAAATCATGTTCCGGATATTAGACTGGAAGGAGCAGGTCCAGGCTGTGGTTGGTATGTTTCAAAAAGAAGTAGCACAAAGGATCGCCAGCAAATCCGGTTCCAAAGAATATGGGATTTTAAGCGTGTTGATTCAGGCTTTTTATGAAGTGGAGTATTTGCTGGATGTGCCCCCTTCCGCCTTTACCCCTCCTCCCAAAGTGATGAGTGGGGTAATACGGCTCAGTCGGAACGATAACCCGCATGCCATCACCGATATCATGCTCTTCAAACGCTTGGTAAAGGCGGCCTTTAATCAACGACGAAAGACTTTGCGTAATGCCCTGCGCGGTACCCTGCCAGAACATGTGCTCAGCACCGAACCCTTGATGAGCCAACGGGCAGAACAGCTCTCAGTCGCGCAATTTGCCCACCTTTATCATACATATTTAACGCATCATGAATAGAGGAAAGGTTTTGCTGGCGGCACCGGTACACGCCGTGTTGAAAGAGGGGCTGTTGGCTCAAGGTTTTGAATTGTTGGAGTTCCCACAAATCAACCAGGAACTGGCAATGGCACAGGTGCCGAGTTGTGTAGGGATCATCACTTCCACTAGGATTCAAGTGAACCAAATAATGATTGATGCAGCACCCAATTTAAGTTGGGTTGGCCGCATGGGTTCCGGTATGGAAGTGATAGATGTAGAGTATGCCCGATCCAGAGGCATCCATTGTTTCTTCTCTCCGGAAGGGAATGCCAATGCTGTTGCAGAACATGCAATGGGCCTACTCCTTAGCCTGACAAAGCATATTGCCGATTCCGCAGCCGAAGTGATTTTAGGCCAATGGCGACGGGAAGAAAATCGGGGGATGGAGTTGGAAGGGAAGACGATCGGCATCATTGGCTTGGGGCACACCGGCAAAGCATTCGCGAAGCTGCTCTCCGGCTTTGGTTGTAAGATACTGGCTTACGACACTCAAAAGATTGAAAACATCCCAGCCAATGTTAGCTTTTGTCACAGCTTAGATCGGATTTGGGCTGAAGCAAGCGTACTTTCCTTTCACGTACCGATGGCAGCAGATACCTACCATTATTTCAACGCGGATTTTCTGGCGAAGATGCAGCAACCCTTCATTCTGCTCAATACTTCCCGAGGCACAGTAGTGGACGCAACTATTTTACCCGATGCACTCAAGTCTGCTGCAATTATTGGTTTGGGGCTCGACGTTTGGGAACAAGAGCCTATAAAAAGTATGCCGCCCGCTAGCCAAGAGTTAATGCTTCAATTGGCAAAAAATAGACGGGTCATCATCACCCCGCATATTGCCGGGTACACACACGAAGCCTTGTATAAAATGAGTAAAATTCTTTTGGAGCAATTGAGTCTCCTTTATATTAAATAGTTAGCAGGAAAGGAATCAAGAAAAAAATTTTGAACAATGATGTTTTCCTTAACAGTTTCCGCTACCTTTACCAACTCATTTGGTTAAAAATATTTAACGGACAATATGAATCGTTTACTACGAATTGCTTTTACAGTATTGTTAGCAAGCCTAGGC
>JAFDYA010000102.1 GCA_018267675.1 Bacteroidota bacterium | reverse complement strand
TATTCGTCTGAAGTACTTAATTGCAAGAAAAATAAGAACATACTGCAAATTATGCAGCATAGCCTTACAATCTTTTGTATATAATACTACAACTGTCCACATCGAAACAGCTTTCGTAAATTGCCAACTTAAACAACAGGTCGGGGAGCAAATATGCTATTACCCTAGCCGGTTCATCAAAATACTTCTACACTTTGTTTTTTACTAAACGCTATGAATCTACATCTTGCGCAACCAGTTGCCAAACCAAGGAGCTTTTTACCGAAAGATTTTACCATTACCAATTGGGAAGCACTACAACCGTATTTTGAACAATTGTCGGATAGGGCTATTCGCAGTGCGGACGAAATGCAACAATGGCTCGCAGATGTATCCGAGCTGGAAGCTGTGGTTTCCGAAGATGCTTGTTGGCGGCAAATCCGGATGACTTTGGACACAACAAACGAAGCGTATGAACAGGCATTTAGCTTTTTTGTTACGGAGATAGAGCCAAAGATGAAGCCCTACAGTTTTGCTTTGAATGAAAAGTTGTTGGCTGCCCCATTTGCAAGCGAGCTGGATCCAAAAGAATATTTCCCCTATTTGCGTGCGGTGCGCAATAGTGTTGCCTTGTATCGGGAGGCCAATATTCCTATCCAATCCGAGCTAAGTTTATTGGCTCAACAGTTTGGCGTGATCAGTAGCAAGATGACTATAGAACACGATGGCAAGGAATATACTTTGCAACAAGCGGCACGCTTGCTTCAAGAACCTGATCGAAGTGTACGGGAAGCGGTGTTTCGGAAGATTGCAAGTCGCCGCCTGGAGGATAAAGATGCCTTGAACGATTTGTTTGGAAAGCTCCTCGAGCGTCGCCAACAAATAGCGGTGAATGCGGGTTTTGAGAATTACCGAGATTATAAGTTTAAAGAGCTCGGGCGGTTTGATTATACAGTGGAGGATTGTTTCCGCTTTCATGATGCGGTTCGGGAGCATATCCTACCCTTGCATCAGGCATTAGTCCGCTACCGGCAGCAACGTTTGGGGTATGATGTCCTGAAGCCCTGGGATACAGATGCCGAACCATTGGGCACACAACCGCTTCGCCCATTTAATGACGGGGAAGAACTGAGTGCTAAGGCAAAAGAAGTATTTACCAAGCTCAATCCATTTTTTGGGGCCTGCCTGAATACGATGCAAAGCATGAAAAGGTTGGACTTAGATAGTCGGAAAGGAAAGGCGCCGGGTGGGTATAACTGTCCGCTGGCAGAGACGGGCGTTCCCTTTATTTTTATGAATGCGGCAGGGTCCATGAACGATGTGATAACGATGATGCACGAAGGCGGTCACGC
This sequence comes from Bacteroidota bacterium, assembly GCA_018267675.1. Classification (GTDB taxonomy): domain Bacteria; phylum Bacteroidota; class Bacteroidia; order Chitinophagales; family Chitinophagaceae; genus UBA1952. The sequence continues at coordinate 1,996 of JAFDYA010000102.1, read as the reverse complement.
CATTCATTCTTTCCTTTCTCATCCACTGGCGTTAAGTGCATTCAAAGAATATCCGATGGAGATCGCGGAGCTGGCCAGTATGAGTATGGAACTCTTTAGCATGGAACATTGGGACGTATTCTTTAGTGATGATAAAGAATTACAACGGGCGAAAATTGAGGAATTGGAGCGCGTGATTTCTGTGCTTCCCTGGATTGCAACTATTGATAAATTCCAACATTGGCTCTACACTCATGTTGGCCATACGCTTGCCGAGCGGGAGGAAGCATGGACGAATATTTTAAAAGAATTCAGTACAGGTCTTGTGGACTATACCGGTTTTGAAGAATACCGAAGGAATTTCTGGCAAAAGCAATTGCATTTGTTTGAAGTTCCGTTCTACTACATTGAGTATGGCATTGCGCAATTGGGAGCCATAGCAATGTGGCGCCAATATCAGGGAGACAAGCAAGCCGCACTGAGTAATTATCAAGCCGCATTAGCCTTGGGCTATACTCGGCCTTTGAATGAATTGTACCAAGTGGCCGGTATTAGGTTTGATTTTTCTCCGGCTTACGTCGCCGAACTTGGTGCTTTTGTAAAGCGAGCTTTGGGCGAGTTGGGGGTTTAGGTTTTTATGTTGGATTGCTACAAAATCTGGCAGGAAGCAGACTAAGTGAAAATGAAACAGCCACCGGCAAATTGATGCAGGTGGCTGTCTTATTAATTTAAACGGCACTTAGGACAGGCCGAATGCTGACTTTACTTTGTCGGTATAATCAAGCTTTTCCCAAGTGAATAGCTCTACTGATACTGTTTTCTTGTCGCCGGCAGCGGAGAAAAAGTCTTTAGTTACCGTTTCCGGCTGACGCCCCATGTGTCCATATGCGGCACATTCGCTATACATCGGTTGGCGAAGCTTGAGGCGTTGTTCAATTGCATAAGGACGCATGTCGAACACTTCAGATGCCTTTTTAGCAATTTCACCATCGGTCATTTTTACCTTAGCGCTACCATTAGTATTCACATAAAGCCCCATTGGCTCTGCCACACCAATCGCATAACTTACCTGTACCGTCACTTCATCGCACACACCGGCAGCAACAAGGTTTTTGGCAATATGGCGGGTTGCATAAGCTGCTGAGCGATCTACCTTGCTGGGGTCCTTGCCGGAAAATGCACCACCACCATGCGCTCCTTTGCCGCCATAAGTATCAACAATAATCTTCCGACCGGTGATGCCGGTATCGCCATGAGGGCCACCAATCACAAACTTTCCGGTTGGGTTGATATGGTAATGGATGCTATCATTGAAAAGATGTTTGTATTGTGGATAGCTCGTAATGACGCGGGGGATAAGGATAGATTGGACATCCGCTGCGATTGTTGCTTGCATGGATTTTTCATCAGCAAAATCGTCGTGTTGGGTAGAAATTACGATGGCATCGATCCGTGTTGGCTTATTATCATCGCTATATTCAAGCGTTACCTGGCTCTTTGCGTCGGGACGGAGGTAGGTCATAACTTTGCCTTCTTTCCGGATTGCACTCAATTCTTTGAGGAGTAAGTGCGCCATATCCAGCGCAAGCGGCATATAGTTTTCGGTTTCGTTGGTAGCATAGCCAAACATCATCCCTTGGTCGCCGGCTCCTTGTTCTTCAGGGTTGGCTTTGTCCACACCTTGGTTAATGTCCGCACTTTGTTCATGGATGGCACTAAGCACACCGCACGACTTTGCCTCGAACATGTATTCGCTTTTTGTGTAGCCAATTTTGCTGATCACATCCCTAGCGATTGTTTGAACATCCAAATATGTTTTACTATTCACTTCTCCCGCTAGCACTACTTGTCCGGTAGTTACCAGGGTTTCACAGGCTACTTTGGAGCGGGGGTCCCAGGCTAGGAAGTTATCAACTAATGCGTCGGATATTTGGTCTGCGACTTTGTCTGGATGTCCTTCTGATACGGATTCAGATGTAAAGAGGTAAGGCATTTTATAAGGTGGAGCTTGTTTTTA
>JAFDYA010000101.1 GCA_018267675.1 Bacteroidota bacterium | reverse complement strand
TTGGCACTTTCCATGTCTTGTGCATTCAGTATTTTGTCGAGTTGTAGGTATTCGCTGTAATAAACCGGCGGACGTTCTTTAAATTCCATAGCCGTGAAAATACACAAAACTTTGACCTTGCAGGATGATGCTTATCAAGGTGGCGGTTGTAATATTGTTCCATGTCGGGATTGTATCATTTGAGTCTGGATAAAGTAGAATTGAATGCGCTGATGGCTGCTGGTGCACTAGATGAGGCCTTTGCGTTTCTTGCCAACCCACTTCATGATTGGCTTTACCATGTTCAGGATTTTGATCGCTTGATGGAGCGAAGTTCCCTAGAGCAACTAATACTATCTTTTGACTACATCCGGATGCAAGTTGGGCAGGGCGGCTTTATTCAACTTTTTCAAAACAACTATGCGCCGCTGGTGCCCATGTGTATCGAGCAAGCGCAGGCACTGGGCCTGGGAGGGGCAATGACCAAGTTGCTGGATGATGCACTTAAGGTGTATGTACTCAATATTGACACTTTGGCAAAAGAAACGACTGTGGAGGAGTTTGGAAAGCTGTATGAAGAGTTTAAGGAGTTTGAGGCTTTAGAGGTAGCTTTTGACCAAGAGAAGCCAAGCTTCGAGCAGCAGATATTCCAACTGGTTTTGCCTAAGGATGAAGTAGGTTAAAGTACTTATTTGTTTACGGTTTTAACCATTCGGGTAAATGAGAATGCGTACCTTCGCGCCTCAAATTTTTTTGGGGTGATGCAGATTTCTTGCTTCATCCGTCCAACAACTAAGAGTTCCTATGCTATCAGTACAAAATCTATCCCTTCGTTATGGAAAGCGCGTATTGTTTGAAGATGTAAATATTCGGTTTACTGAAGGCAATTGTTATGGTATCATTGGCGCAAATGGTGCCGGAAAATCCACTTTTCTAAAGATTCTAAGTGGAGAGATTGAGCCTTCAACAGGCAAGGTGGAAATATCTAAGGGGCAGCGGATGAGTGTGTTGAAGCAAAACCACTATGAGTTTGATAATATTTCTGTATTGGAGACAGTGATGCGGGGCAATACCAAGCTTTTTGAAGTAATGGCAGCCAAAGATGCGCTGTATGCTAAGGAAGATTTTTCTGAGGAGGATGGTATCAAAGCAGGAGAATTGGAAGGGATTTTTGCAGAGATGGATGGCTGGAATGCGGAGAGCGATGCTGCTACTTTGTTGAGCAATTTGGGTATCAAAGAAGAATTTCACGGAAAGCTGTTGAAAGAACTTGACGGTAATCAGAAGGTGCGGGTGCTTTTGGCCCAGGCATTGTTTGGCAACCCGGACATCCTATTGCTGGACGAACCGACCAATGACCTAGACTTGGAGACCATTTCCTGGTTGGAGAATTTTCTTGCGGACTATGAGAAAATAGTTCTGGTTGTATCGCACGATCGTCACTTCCTAGATACCGTTTGTACTGCCGTTGCAGATATTGATTTTGGAAAGATTTCCATCTTCACGGGGAACTACACCTTCTGGTATGAGACGAGCCAGTTGATGCTCAAACAACGCTCCGATCAGAATAAGAAGGCCGAGGATAAGATTGCTGAATTGAAAGAATTCATCGCCCGTTTTTCCGCCAATGCATCCAAGAGCAAGCAGGCGACTAGCCGTAAAAAAGCATTAGATAAGATCAAACTGGACGAAATGAAACCCAGCAATAGGAAGTATCCTGCAATCTTGTTCAATAACCAAGTGCGCGAAGCTGGAGATCAAATTCTTGAAGTGACCGATCTAACTAAGTCGGAACATGGTGAACTATTGTTCAAGAATATTTCATTTGACGTAAAGCGCGGGCAAAAGATTGCCATTCTTGCTGAAAATTCACTGGCCACTACTGCATTTTATAAAATATTAGTTGGTGAAACGCAGGCAGATTCTGGTAATTTTAAATGGGGCGTCACGATCACGAATACCTATCTGCCTAACGACAATGCTGAATATTTCGTAGGGAAAAAGGATAATTTGATTGATTGGTTGCGTCAGTATTCCGAAGAAAAGGACGAAACATTTATCCGGGGCTTCCTGGGAAGAATGTTGTTTTCCGGTGAGGAAACCCTGAAAAGCTGCGACGTGTTGAGCGGTGGGGAGAAAATGCGTTGTATGCTCAGCCGGATGATGATGCTGAAGGGCAATGTACTCCTGATGGATGAGCCAACCAACCACTTGGATTTGGAGAGCATTACTGCCTTGAACAATGGCATGAAGGATTTCCGAGGCACGATATTATTTACAACCCGCGACCATGAATTGGCGCAAACGGTTGCAGATCGTATTATTGAAATCACGCCTAATGGTATTATTGATCGGGAAATGAGCTTTGACGAATACCGCGATGATGAGCGAGTTAAAGCATTGCGTGCAGAGCTTTATGGGGCATTGGTCTAACTCAGATTTTTCTTAGAAGCTTGTCCCTTCCGGACACCCAGCAGTACCAATTGTCTACACTAAACGGATATTATCGGTTGTGCATTTGCATTACCACTTAGTGCGGCTAGTCGGGCTATGACACGCTCCACCAAGGCATCTGGGCAGGATGCACCTGAGGTGATGAGTACGCGAAGTGGTTCGTTGTTGTTTTTATTGAGAAAGTCGTCAGTTTCCAGCTCTTGGTGCGTATGGAAATTGAAATGCCGGATTTTTTGAGAAGATAGCAGGCAGTCTTCATGATTGATGAAATAGGTCGGCAGTTTTTCTTCGCAAAGTTCAACCAAGTGAGAGGTGTTGGAGCTATTATATCCCCCGATTACTAGGGCTAAGTCTGCTTCCGTTGCTAACATGCCAAGTACTGCACTTTGATTATCATTGGTGGCATAGCAAAGAGTATCACGAGTCTCAGCAAAATGGAGCGAGATATTGTCTGTACCTAGTTGGTAATGCGCCACCATCACGTTCTTAAGATAGTCGGCAATAGATTGGGTTTCGGTGGCCAACATGGTAGTCTGGTTGACCACGCCGATTTTTTCCAAGTCTTTTTCTACGCGAAATCCCTTTGAATATTGGCCCTCAAACTCAGTGTAGAATTTGTCGAGCTCCTCTTCTCGGCTGATGTATTTGGCGAGGCGCTGAGCTTGGGCCATGTCTTTAATGACCACAGTGGGTGTATGGGCTTCACTATGGGAGAACGTCGCTCGGGTTTCTTCATGTTTTGGCTTGCCATGAACCACGATGGTATAGCCTTCCTTTCCAATTTTCTCAGCGCGATTCCACACTTTCTCTACAAAAGGGCAGGTGGTTTCATAACGAGTTGGTTCAATGCCTTTTTCTCGCATGCTCTTTTCCAACTGAAGGGTGGTGCCGAATGCCGGTATGATCACGATATCGTCCTGGGTGATCTCGTCCCAGTCCAGGAGCATTTTTCCATTTGTCTCCATGATAAAGCGGACGCCCATAGCTTTAAGGTCGGCATTAACCCCTGGGTTATGGATCATTTCGGAAAGTAGAAAGATTCTTTTGTCCGGATTTTCTTCAATGGCTCGGAAGGCTATTTCAATTGCATTTTCTACTCCGTAGCAGAAGCCAAAATGCCGAGCGAGGATCACTTGGAGTGTGCCAATCTGAACAAGCGTTGGGCTAAAATCTTTCTTTAGCCGGTCTTTCAGCTTGCGTTGTGCTTTAATATCCGAGATGAGTGACGAACGATATTGGCTGGGTACCTCAAAGGTCTTCATAGCGAGCAAAGGTCAAGCTTTTGTTTGGTCAAGCTGTGATTTTTTGAATAGGATTGGATAATGTAGCTATTGGATTCAGATTGGCCGGCGCAAGGAATTGTAGTAAAATGGTCTTTACTTATCCAGGCTTGTCCTTTCGGGGGATTGATTACAATGCATTTTCGCTAATCAATGTTTTTGAGCATTGATCGAGTTATTTGTTCATCGGTAGCAATTGCAGCCTTCAGTGCATCTAAGGAGTTGAATTTTTCCTCGGCTCGGATGTAGGCATGAAACAGCAATTCTATGTCCATCCCATAAAGGTCATCGGAAAAATCAAGCAAATGGGCTTCGATACTGAGCGCGCCATGTTCGGCAACGGTTGGGCGCACACCAATGCTCATTGCCGAGTTGTAAAGACGAGAACCTACACGGACTTGTGCGGCGTAGATGCCTATTGCAGGGATTAATTGCAAAGAGCTATGCGGGTGGAGGTTGGCGGTAGGGTAGCCTAGTTTTCGCCCGAGCTGCTCTCCTTTTACTACAATACCGGAAAGGCTGTAGGGACGATCCAGCATTTGGTTGGCTGTGGCTATATCGCCATGGGTAAGCGCTTCTCGGATTTTGGTGGAGGAGATGGCAGCATCGGATATCATGTGTGCCGGTATCTCATCAACGACAAAGTTGAATGCCCTACCTTGTGCTTTGAGCAGTTCGATGTCGCCTTTTCTATCATGACCAAAGCGATGGTCATAGCCAATGACAACAGCAGCAGGGTGAAATTCTTTTACCAGAAATTTGGTCACATATTCTTCAGCACTGAGTTGTGAAAATGCACGGGAAAAAGGAGCCACCACGATATGGTCAATGCCTGCATTTAGGATTAGTTGCAGTTTTTGCTCCAGTGGTGTAATGATTTTGGTTGGGGCGTTGGGTTGAATGATGCTCCTTGGATGCGGATCGAAAGTGAGTACCATGCTTTCTCTGCCAATTTCCTTAGCCTTGTTAATTACTTCTTTCAGAATGGTACGGTGCCCCAAATGCACCCCATCAAAGGTGCCAATGGTAACTACCGGTTTCTCAATTTGATTTAGGGCATCTTGCCCAAGATAAAATATGGCCATGGGGTGGGAAGCAAATTTACAAGCATCGTGGCAACAAGTAGCTTAACTAGGCAATTCTTGCTTTCGTTTGCGGGTGCCAGCACCCTATATTTGCGCGGATTCATAATTTTTCAAGAATTCATTCTAGAATGTCAAAGCATAAGCCTGTGGCAGCACCGCCACCACAGCCAGCAAGTTTTTCTCTTTCAGAAGGGTTAAAGAATAGGATCCTTTGGATTTTGTATGCCGTGTGGGCAGTCTTGGTCACTGTTGGCATTGCCTATCATGAGCAATGGCGGGACGAGACGAGCGACTGGTCAACAGTACGCCACACGGGGCTTGTAGAATTATTCACCAAGCGATTACCTCAGATCGGGCATCCACCGGATTGGTATTTTCTAATGTACCCACTCGGGAATATGGGCTTGCCGATGGTGACCATCAATATTGTCTGTGCTGTGATTATGGCGGTTGCCATGTATCTCATGTTGTTCCGGCTGAAGTTTCCATTTTACTTAAAAGTGGCACTGGTCTTCTCCATGTTCTTTGTGTATGAGTATCCTGTAGTTGGTCGGAATTATGCACTCATTGTCTTGTTTTTGATGGCTGTGTTGTGGTACTATCCCAAGCGTTTTGAGCGTCCTTGGATTTATGCGTTGTTGTTGGTTGGCTTATTTAACACGCATAGTATGGCGTTCCCAATGGCATTTGCTATCATGCTCTTGTATTTCTGGGAGCTGGTGGAGTTTAAAAAATTGAAAGGAAGTACCATAGGGGCAGCGATCTTCATCTTTATTGGGGGCATGTACTTGATTCCCTATATGGCCTTGCCCGGCTTGAAGGTGGAGAAAGATTTGGTGCACATCACGGATCATTATTTGCAAATCAAGACAGCCTTGGGCAAAGGGATTCTAGTAGGTGGGATGCAGGATATGGATCTGTTGGGCACGCTGGCTGTATTGAGTTTTGGCGCGCTATCTCTTTTTCTTGTTCCTAGGCTTAAACCATTTGCAGTTTTGTTGTGTGGTGCTGGAGGACTGATTTATATTTTGGGATATAAGTACAACGGGGAGCATCGTCATGCTGGCATACTAATGGTCGAGTTGCTATTTACCTATGGCCTTGCATTTTATTATGCGTCTGATAAAATGACACTCAAGACGCCTTGGAGCGAGAAGGGGTATAAGTATGGGACGATTCTTTTGGCTGTAGTATTGTTTTGGCAGTCTTACCTCGGCGTAAACCAAGTGAAGTACGAAGTGGATAACGAGTTTTCAAACAGTAAAGCGGCTGCTGAGTTTCTAGTGGACAACCACCTAGAGCACACTATCCTTGTGGGGCATACTTCGTGGGCCGCATCGGCAGTATTGCAACAACTTCCTGTGGACTGTAAGATGTATTGGGCGGATACAAGGCGCTGGGGCTATTTTATCACCTTCGATTCTTTATTTCTGGCCAATCAATACAAGTTCAATGGGGATTATGCAGCAATTGTTGCAGAGGAGACCTTCCCGGATAGCCTGAGTCATGTCACCCTTGTAATGAGTATGCCAATACAAAATCCGCAATTGCAGGCACATTGGAAGCCTATATATGCCGGAGGTATCTATGGGCCTGATGGGCTTGCTCCCGTGAAAAAGCAGGAGTCTTATATCATTTACAAATACCAACCCTAATCAAAAGCATTTACCTCAAGTATGACGAATATAAGCCTCAAAAATGACGCAATGGAAAAACAATGGCGCATCGTGTTTATTGCGATTTCAGCCATAATTACGCTGTTGCTCCCAATACTCAGCCGGTCTTATGGCCAGACGGGTGATGAGTGGCTTCAAATGCTTTATGGCCGCGACATTTGGGACTACTTCTTTAATGGAGATACCCAAGCTATGGGATATGATACACTATTACCCAGGTATCATGGAATGGAGACTCAGTTCAAAGGACAAGAGTTGTATGGAGGGCTATTTGATTTTGGAACCGAAATACTACATCGTTGGTTTCCCTCAATACCACATTTGGTCCTTCGTCATGCCTGCAATGCGCTCACCAGTGTAGTGATGATGGTGAGTACAGGCTTAATTGCAAAGCGCTTAAGTGGTCGCTGGAGTGTGGGTGTTTTTGCGCTTGTCTTAATTATTTTTTCTCCTCGGATCTTTGGTGAAGGCATGAACAATCCAAAGGATATACCGTTTGGAGCAGGGTTTGCCTTGGCTGTTTATGCGGTGCTTGCCTTTTTACAGGATGGGCTAAAAGCAAAATGGCGCCATACTATTTTATTAGCCCTTGGCTTTGGTCTTGCCTTTGGGGTTCGTGCAGCAGGTGGCTTATTGTTCTTTGCTTATTTGGTAGCTCTACTTCTACTGTGGTTGTTTTTTGAAAAAGGTGCCAAGGAAGGTTGGTGGAGCGATAAGAAGATTCGGAAGAATATAGGGATGCTGGCGATTGTTGGTTTGGTGGCAGGTTATATCATTGGGCTTCTGGCCTGGCCTTGGGGCCTGGACGCTCCAATTAGTCATCCTATTGCCTCCCTGAGCGGCATGACCAACCGTGCGACAAGGATTCATACTTTGTTCGAAGGAACTTACCAGTGGAATTTTGCCATGCCCTGGTACTATGAGTTTAAATGGATATTGATCTCCAACCCAATTTCGGTGGTGCTTGGTGCCGTGCTTTTTGTGATATTGGGATTGAAAAATAGAAAGCAAGTTGGCAACTTCACTCTGTTTTTTGTGCTGTTTGGAGCTTTATTTCCCTTGCTCTACATGATCTACAAGCATTCCAGCGTGTATGATACATGGCGCCACGTGTTTTTTGTTTATCCATTTTGGGTGGTCATGGCGGCATTAGGCTGGGCTTATCTTGGTACCGTTATTGCTCAAAAATGGAGCAATGCTAAGGCGAAGTATGCCGGTTTGGGTATTGGATTTTTATTGCTCCTTCCGGCGATTTTCTGGACGGTCAAAAGCCATCCCAATCAGTATGTCTATTTTAATGAGTTTGTTGGAGGCATAAACGGGGCTGAAGGAAATTATGAATTGGACTACTACTACAATTCTTCCCAGCAACAAGTGGACTGGCTCCTGAAAAATGCTCGCTCCTTTGATGGGAAAAAGAAGAGTTTGGTACTTAGTAATATGGGAGGATTTGGCCCCAATTGCTTGCAGGGAGATACCAACACAATTGACGCGGCTTATCTCAGCTATTCCCGCATAGGTAGTCAGCCCTGGGATTATTACATACTCTTCCCCCGCTTGATTCCTGAAGGGCTTGTGGTCAATAAGTCATGGCTGCCTAAAAATGCAGTGCATGTGGTATCTGTAGATGGAGTTCCCTTGAGTGCGATCATTAAGCGTACGGATACGTTTGACTTGGCGGCGGCTCGGGCTATGGAGTTAAAGGATTTTAATACTGCGGCGACAGACTATGCCCTGAACCTCAAGAATTATTCAAATAACACGATTGGTATGCTGAATTATGCCAACGCACTAGCCCAAGGCAATCGGTTGCCAGAAGCTATTGGTGTGCTTCAGGAAGTGACCAAGATCAACCCCGAAGACGCCAACGCCTGGCAGTTCTTAGCTCAAGTGTACCAAGCGAGCGGAAATGCAGCCGCTGCCCGTGACGCACAAAGCCGAGCACAGAATATTATCGCGGCAATGCAGGTGGAAGAGCCGTAAATCAAATTCTGACATCACCGAAACAAATACCTTTTCAAACAAATTTGCACCAAATACTTATAGGATTCTGAATGGCACAGCTTAACTTAAAACGCCCAATTGTCTTTTTTGACTTAGAAACAACTGGTACCAATCCCGCTAAAGATCGGATCATCGAAATAGCCCTTGTGAAGCTGAGCCCGGAGGGCAATCGGGATACTTGGATAAAACGTATCAACCCTGGGATTCCGATACCGGCGGAAGCAACCGCCGTTCATGGAATAACTGACGCGGATGTAAAAGACGCACCGGAGTTCCGGCAGATAGCGAAAGAACTTTCGATATGGCTCAGAGGCTGTGACTTCGGTGGCTATAATTGTGCCCGCTTCGACCTACCCATGCTGGTTGAAGAATTGCTTAGAGCAGGTGTCCAAGTGGATTTTTCAAACGCCAGAACGATAGATGCCCAAAAGATCTTCTTCATGATGGCGCAACGGAACCTATCCGCAGCCTACAAGTTCTTTTGTAATAAGACATTGGAAAACGCACACAGTGCAGAAGCGGATACCTTGGCCTCAATTGAAGTGTTGGAAGCGCAATTGGATAGATATCAAGAGTTGGGTACCGATGTGGAAAAGTTGCACCAACTGTTAGCGGATGCTGACCCCTCCTTTGACTATGCCCGTACAATGATTTTGAAAAAGGGTGCGCCCTACTTTAATATTGGTAAGCATAAAGGGCAGAAGGTGGAAGAAGTATTCACAAAAGACCCGAGCTATTATGATTGGATGATGCGAGCGGATTTTTCATTGGATACGAAGCAAAAGATTTCCGAAGTGCTTAATAAGATGAAGTTGGCCAAGTTGCAGAAATAGAAATTCCGATTATTGACAAAAACTTCTTAAGAGATTTCCAAGTTGGGCAAGTCCTATTTCCTATTTTCGCAACGTCCATAATTGTTCATTGCCGTTTTTTCACACAATTACCCGCCAGTATTCCCTTGAATAAGCTAGTCATCATTCCTACCTACAACGAAAAGGAGAACATAGCCCGGATGGTTCAGAAGGTAATGAGCCTGGAGGGTGGGTTTCACCTGTTAATAGTTGATGATGGCTCTCCGGATGGTACTGCCGGTATCGTGAAAGGATTGCAGGCTGAGTTCCCGGAAAGCTTACACTTGGCGCAGCGTTCGGGAAAGTTGGGCTTGGGTACAGCCTATATTCATGGGTTTAAATGGGCTTTGGAGCAAGGTTATCAGTACATTTTTGAAATGGATGCGGACTTCTCCCACAATCCCGATGATTTATTGCGCCTACACAATGCCTGTGCAAACGATGGTGCCGATCTTGCTGTTGGCTCTAGGTATGTAAAGGGTGGAAGTGTGGTGAATTGGCCTTGGGATCGGATTTTTATTTCAAAGGGAGGTGCCTTTTACACCCGTATCATCACTTGGATGCCGGTGCATGACCCTACCGCGGGTTTTGTATGCTATAAAAGAAAGGTACTTGAAGCCTTGCCTTTGGACGAGATTCAATTCGTAGGCTATGCATTTCAAATTGAGATGAAATACAGAGCCTGGCGCAAAGGTTTCAAAATAAAAGAAGTGCCCATCCGCTTTACGGACCGAGTTTCCGGAATATCCAAAATGAGTAAAGGCATTGTGAGTGAAGCGATGAAAGGTGTTTGGAAAATGCGGAAATTTTCGAAATAGACTTGCTAGGGAAGTCATGAACTAAACTCGTTTTTTCTGAATACTGCTCAACACGAATCCTGCGTGTCGGTTGCGGTTATCTTTGAACTCCCATCAATTCACTGCTCCTTAGAATTTTTTGCGCCTCAATTTTTTATGAAGAAAGTCATTACCCTTGCCGGTCTATTCTTTTTTATAGCTCCGGCTTTTTCCCAAATTTTTCAGGGAGATAATGCTACAAACTCGCTCTATTGGAAGAATAGGAAGCCGGATGCCAACTATTGGCAACAAGATGTGCATTATACGATCAATGCTCGGATGGATGAAGAGGCGCATAGGATTGATGCGGAGCAAACCTTGGTCTATACCAACAATTCACCGGACCCTCTTCAGGAAATCTATTTTCATCTCTTTCAGAATGCCTTTAATAAAGGTTCTTATCTACACAATTTGGAAAAAGAGAAGGGGCAAAAACCCCGACTGGGCAAGCATGAGGCTGCGGGCGAGGGGACCATTATTACAGATTTGAAAGTGGACGGAGTTCCGGTAACCTCCACACTGGACAATACCGTTATGCAGCTCAAGCTGAATAGGCCGTTGAATCCTGGAGAAAAGATTACCATCACCATGCATTTTAAGACATGGTATGATAAGGGGAGCACCCGCCGGCGCATGGCGATGTACGACGCTTGGGGGTTCATGCATTACAACGGTTGCCAGTGGTACCCCAAGGTTTGTGTTTATGATCGCAAGTTCGGCTGGGATACTTATCAACACCTCAACAAAGAATTTTATGGTGATTTTGGAACCTTTGATGTCGCCCTGGATTTCCCCAAAAACTACGTGCTTGAAGCTACCGGCATACTTACTAATCGTGAAGAAGCTTTACCAGACGACCTTAGAGCCAAACTGGATATCCGGAATTTTGCAAAGAAGCCTTGGGAAGAAGCACCATCGATTATTACTCCTTATGTGAAAGGGGAGCGCAAAGTTTGGAAATATCATGCCGAAGGCGTGCATGATTTTGCCTTTACGGCAGATCCTTCTTATAGATTAGCGGATACCACTTGGAATGGTATTGAATGTGTCGCAATTTGCCAAGAGCCGCATGCTTCGGGCTGGCAAACAGCTGCCCATTATGTGATGAAAGTAATCAAGACTTTCTCTGAAGATATTGGCCCCTATGGCTATCCGAAAATGGTTGCGGCTGATGCACGAGATGGGATGGAGTATCCGATGCTCACTTTGGATGGTGGACGCGAGCCCGGCTTTCATGGCCTGTTGGTGCATGAAATCGGCCACAATTGGTTTTATGGGATGGTTGGAAGTAATGAAACCTACCGTGCAGCTTTAGATGAAGGCTTTACTCAGTTCCTCACTTCTTGGGGATTGCGAAAGATTGATGGAGATACCTTGCCGGCAGCACCATTGAAACCAAAGTTGCTGAACGAGTTTACCGAGCCAACGCTAGTCATAGATAGAAATGTATTGAACCCCTACACACTGGATGCACTTCAGAATAAGGATATGCCGCTGAACACGCATTCAAATGATTTCCATGATGCCTTAGGCCATGAAGGTGGCTATCGTTCTGTTTATTATAAGACAGCGACTATGCTGTATAATCTACAGTATGTTTTAGGGGATTCCCTATTTCATGCCGCATTACAGCATTATTTCATGCAGTGGCGCTATGCCCATCCCTATTTCGAAGACTTTAGAGCCAGCTTTATACAGTTTACCCACGTGGATTTGAATTGGTTTTTTGATGAATGGCTGGAGACAACTAAGTCGATTGATTATAGCATTGATAAAGTGAAACGCGTGAAAGACCGACCTAAGACCTGGGATATACACCTGAGCAGAGAGGGCCAAAGCCAAATGCCAATTGATTTCACCGTAACCGCAAAGGATGGCAGCAAACAGAGTTATCACATTCCGAATACATGGTTTTCAAAAAAGACGGAAGCAATCACTCTTGACAAATGGTATGGCTGGAGTAAGATGAATCCTCGGTATGTGGCAAGGGTAGAAGTGCCTGCGGGCTTTGCATCAGTACAAATCGATAAAAGCTATCGGCTCGCCGATCGGGACTGGAGCAACAATTATTTTAATGATGGCACCAAAGTGACTTGGGATGCAGGAATCGCACGAGCTACTGACCGGAGATTTTATCGCGTATGGGTCCGACCGGATCTTTGGGTCAATCCTATTGACGGATTGAAGATTGGCCTTCATGCGGACGGCTCTTACCTCGGCTTCTTGCAGAAGTTTGATGTATCTCTTTGGTGGAATTCCCACATAGGGCAGCAGGAGCAATATTGGAGAAAAAATGGAGAAGGCTGGTACAAGCACTACCGCCCGTTGAGTGGCAGATTGAGCCTGTATAGTCCACTCAAATCAGCCCCTGCATTGGCTATGGGTATTGATATGCGAATGTTGGATGGCTTGACGTTTATGAAGATCGGCTGGGATTATCAACTAAGGAACAATAGCAAACTAGGGCTATATTGGAAAGTATTTTCAAGAACAAAAGCGGAAGACCTGGACTACCTCATTAGCCCTAAAGAATGGAGTAGTACTAAAGACCGGCAGAATAGCTCCGCCCTGCTCAGCTATCAATCCAGTTATAGCTATCCAAAAGGGAATGGGAACTTCAGCATGTTGTTCAGAGCCCCCTTCCTGGGTGGCAATGCCAGCAATGCGTTTAACTATAGCTATATCGAGTCAGAATGGATCAATCGCCAAGCCCTAAATAAAATGGTGTTGCGTACGCGGCTTTTTGGCCGTATCGGCATGGGGACACAAATCCCCTACGAATCCGCACTATTTGCAGCTGGAGCTAACGCCGAAGAGATGATGGAAAATAAATACACACGTAGCATGGGCTTTGCTCCCGATAATGACGAATGGCGCGGTGTATCCCGATATGAACCAACCCATTTCCAACATGGTGGCGGGCTGAACCTTAGAGGGTATTCCGGGTATTTTCAACCGGATAATCGCGATGGAGAACAGCTGATTGGCTATAAGGGAAGGAGTGGGCTGAGTTTGAATGCGGAATTAGATTTGGATCGTGCCATCCCGATGAATCCAAAGGCTACAGCAAGTTGGTTGCACGTCACCCCCTACGTATTTGCCGATGCCGGGATTATTGAACTAAGCCGATATAACCCTGCTGATTTCACCCAAATTGCTCCCACAGAAATGTGGAGTGATGTGCATATTGATGCCGGTTTGGGCGTTGCTGCTACAATCAAACGTTTTGGCAATTTTGTACAAGCACGTCCCCTTACCTTACGGTTTGATTTTCCTTTCTTCTTGAATCGCCCGGCATTCAACAATCCGAATTACTTCGCGCTACGCTACTTGATTGGAATTGAAAGGGCTTTCTAATGTAGAAAGCCCTTTGATAAATTTCAGTTACCTAGCCGCTAACGTTTGTACGGTACATTAATGTTCCAGAATAAAAAGGCCCACTTGTCTGCTTGTTCATCAATGAGCATGCTGGTAGGCTTTCCTGCGCCATGACCTGCTTTGGTTTCAATACGGATAAAGACAGGTCGTTCGCAACTCTGCGCAGCCTGTAATTCGGCAGCAAATTTGAATGAATGTGCCGGCACTACGCGGTCGTCATGATCGCCGGTCATCACCATTGTTGCCGGGTAGCAGGTGCCCTTGCGGACATACTGAACCGGCGAATATTTCAGCAGGTATTCAAACATTTCTTTACTGTCTTCAGCTGTGCCATAGTCATACGCCCAGCCAGCACCGGCAGTGAATTTATTGTACCGGAGCATGTCCAAAACGCCCACTTGTGGAAAGGCTACCTGAAAGAATTCTGGGTGTTGGGTGATGGTCGCTCCCACGAGTAAACCTCCATTTGACCCTCCTGAGATGGCTAGGTGTTCTTTGTTAGTGTATTTATTGTCCACCAAATATTTTGCAGCAGCATAGAAATCATCAAACACGTTTTGTTTGTGCATTTTGGTACCGGCATCATGCCATTTGTCGCCATACTCGCCTCCGCCTCTTAGGTTGGCCACGGCATAGACACCTCCGGCTTCCATAAAGCAAAGATTGGAAACAGAAAAAGAAGGAGACAATGAAATATTGAAGCCACCATAGCCGTAGAGCATGGTAGGATTGCTGCCATTAAGTTTCAATCCCTTTTTAAAGGTAATAACCATGGGCACCTTAGTTCCATCAAGTGAAGTGTAGAAGATCTGTTTACTTTCAAAGTCCGCCGGATTGAATTTTACTGTTGGTTTCTTGTACACATCGGACTTTCCACTGGTGATGTCGTAATGGAAGATTGTTGGGGGATAGATGTAGGAAGTGAAGGAATAATACAAGTCATGCTCTTCTTGTTTTCCCGAAAAGCCACCGGCAGTTCCTAAGCCCGGCAGTTTTATTTCCCGTTCCATTTTTCCGGAAGGATTGTATTGATACACTTTGCTGACAGCGTCCTTCAGGTAATGGGCAAAAAACTTACCGCCGCAGGTGGATACAGTAAGCGGAAACTCGGTTTCGGGAATCACGTTTGTCCAGTTTTTTGCTTGAGGTTGCGCGGCATCCACCACTACTAATCGTTTATTGGGCGCATCTTGATTGGTGACGATATACAACTTGCCATTCATGCTCTTGACGATGTCTTGCTCATAGTCAAAACCGGTAACAATAGGTAGGATAGGAGCACGTTCCATGGTCAGGTTTTTAATGTAGAGTTCGTTGCCGTAGGTAGCATTTGCCGCGGTAATCACTAAGAAGTTTTGATCCTCAGTGACGCTGCCGCCAATATATCGGCGAGGTGTTTCTTCCCCTCCGAAAATCAAACCATCCTCATGCTGTGGTGTACCCAACTTATGGTACATCAGCTTGTGCTGAGAAGTCTGTGCAGAGAGCACACTACCTTTCGGTTTGTCATAAGTGCTATAGAAGAAGCCATCATTCCCTTTCCATGCAATACCGCTAAACTTGAGGTCCGTTAGCGTTTCATCCAATTGCTTTTTGCTCTTTGCATCAATTATGATTGCTTTATTCCAATCAGAACCTCCTTCCGAGATGAGGTAGGTACATAAGGATCCATCTTTGGAGAAGAAGATGCCAGCCAGAGATGAAGTACCGTCTTTTGAAAAATTGTTTGGATTCAGAAATTCTTCAGCCGGAGCATTGCCTTTCTGCCGATAAAGTACGGATTGGTTTTGCAGTCCATTGTTTTTAAAATAGTACATGTAGTCCCCCTCATGAAAGGGTACCGAATACTTTTCATAGTTCCATAGTTCGGTAAGCCGCTTTTTGATTGTTTCACGAAAGGGAATTTGCTTCAGGTAATTGTCAGTAACCGCATTTTGCGCGACTACCCAATTATGGGTAGCTTCTGACCGATCGTCCTCTAACCAACGATAAGGGTCAGCAACAGCTTTGCCAAAGAAAGTATCAACCTGATGGACTGTCTTGGTTGTTGGATAGGAGCCCTTAAAAGCAGCAGGAGATTGGGCGGAAGTAGTCATGGAAATTAAGACTAGCGGTAGGATAAGTTTATTCATGAGCTGGACTCATTTATGTAGATGAATGATGATTGGTTTTTGCTGAAGCTATCTGAAGACAACCAAAGTGTAATTGCTTTTTCCTTTTTGGACGAGTATGTATTTATCGTGCAACAAACTTGAACTACTAAGCTTGAAGTCCGCGGTAACTTTTTCTTTATTTATGGCAATACCATTTGCTGCAAGCATCTTTTTGGCTTCTCCTTTAGAAGGTAAAATTTGGCAATCTGCGAGAAAGCTGGTCAAGTCCAAGTCTTCAGTGAGAGATGCGCGTGTGGTGGTGACTTGCGGCACACCATCCATCACCTCAAGGAGCTGTTGCTCTGTAAGTGATTTAAGTGCATCAATCGCTGTGTTGGAAAAAAGAATATTAGAAGCTTGTTGGGCAAATTCCAGATCTTCTTTAGAATGCACCAGGACTGTAAGTTCTTCAGCAATGGCCTTTTGGAGCGTACGAAGGTGTGGTGCAGCTTCATGCTCTTGAATTAATCTGGAGATTTCGTCGGTAGATTTAAAGGAAAAAATCCAAATCATTCGTTGCGCATCAGCATCCGATTGCTTGAGGAAATATTGGTAGAATTGGTAGGGGGAAGTACGACCTGCATCTAGCCAAATAGTACCACTTTCAGACTTTCCAAACTTAGTGCCATCGGCTTTAGTGATCAGAGGACACGTGAAGGCAAAGGCATCGTTTCCACCTTTTCGTCGGATGATTTCTGTGCCCGTCACGATATTTCCCCATTGGTCCGCACCGCCCATTTGTAGCTTCACTCCTTTTGCAGTATTGAGATGGAAATAGTCGTAACCCTGAATGAGCTGGTAGGTAAATTCAGTGAAGGACATGCCGGTTTCTAGGCGATTTTTCACGGAGTCTTTACTCATCATATAGGCGATGGTAATGTGCTTCCCAACATCCCGAACGAAGTCCAAAAATGAGAAATCTTTAAACCAGTCATAGTTGTTCACTAGCTCAGCGGCATTGCTCCCTTGTTCAAAATTCAAAAATTTTCGGAGCTGCTTTTCAATTCCGGCACAATTCTTTCGGAGCGTAGCTTCGTCCAGGAGATTGCGCTCTACACGCTTGCCACTCGGGTCGCCGATCATGCCGGTGGCACCACCTACAAGCGCAATAGGCTTGTGTCCGGCACGCTGTAGGCGCATAAGTAGGGTGATGGGGAGCAGATTGCCCACATGCAGGCTCTCGGCAGTAGGGTCGAAGCCCACATAGCCTGTCGTTTGTTCTTTGTTTAATTGCTCTTCAGTGCCGGGGATAATATCCTGAATTAGACCACGGGTTCGGAGTTCGCTGATAAATGGATTCATTACTTTAAGGAATGGCTGCGAATTTAGACCGACAATTCTTGTGAGTGGAAAAGACCGGGTTAAATTCTCAAAAGCGATAGATTGTTGCAAAACACCTTAGTCCATTTTTTAACAATAAAGCACGGTTTTTGCCGTTCTAGTTCTTACCAAAAAAATAGCTGGGGTCGGGCAATTTATAATTTTAAAGACATGTGTATGTCAATAACTTGGCTTCAACTTCAATTTTTGAGATTAAATTCGCATATTGTTGTTAACTTTTGCTTGACAAATTTTCTATGAGGAGAAATGCACTAATTCTTTTTTTATTGTTGACTAGTTCCCGGGTAAGCTTTGCTCAGAAAAGGGTCTATGTGAATGAATACCTCAATATCGGCCTCGGTGCTAGAGGCTTGGCTATGGGCGGCGCAGTTGCCGCGAGTACTAGTGATGTTACTGCTGGTTTTTGGAATCCTGCCGGCTTGCAATTAATTAAAAATGACTGGCAAGTAGGACTAATGCATGCCGAATATTTTGCGGGAAATAGTAAATATGACTATGCAGGTGTTGCCATTCCGCTAAAGGGGCGCAACAGAACTATTGGGATTTCCGGCCTCCGTTTCGCGACTGATGATATTGCCTATACGATAGATTATGTGCAGCCGGATGGGTCTTTTGATGAAAGTAAATTGAAGTCAATTTCCGCCGGAGATTATGCCTTCCTCCTGTCTTATGCTCAGGACTTGAATATTAAAGCTCACCCCGGAATTAAGACTCGAATTGGTGCAAATGCCAAAATTATTTACCGAAATATCGGAAGCATGGCCAATGCTTGGGGGGCAGGGTTGGATCTCGGGCTGCAAAGTAGTGTGGGGCAGTGGCGGCTGGGCTTAATGTTGAAGGATATTACGACAACATATACCGCTTGGAGCTTTCATCTGACAGAAAGAGAAAAAGAGGTATTTGGCCAAACCCACAACGAAATTCCGGTAAAGAGTTATGAAGTGATGACTCCGCGCATCAATCTTGGGATTGCTCGTTACCTCACCAAGCCGGGGAAAGCGCTACAACTTCTTTTGGAGCTGGATGGCGATATAACCACAGATGGTCAACGAAATACTTTGGTTAGTAATGCGGACTTTAGCCTGGATCCACATGCAGGATTGGAGGCGTCCTACAAGAATATCATCTACCTCCGCCTGGGTGTCTCCAATTTTCAACGAGTGTTGGATGATAAGGATTCCACAAATCAAGCAAAATATACCTTGTGGCAACCAAGTGCAGGTGCAGGTTTACACATTGCCGGCCTCAACATTGATTATGCCTATACCTCCTTGCAAACTCAAAGTAATCCACTATTCAGCGATATAATTTCCGTCAGATGTGATATCCAAGGAAAAAGGAAGAAGAGCAAAGAGCAGACAACTGACACTCACAGCGCTGTTGCACCCGCTGAAAACAAATAATTTGACCCGAACTTTTTTATGAAACGAATCTTATTTGCCCTGCTGATCTGTTTACCACTCATCGGTATCGTGATGGAAACAAAGGCTCAGAGCGGGCCTTACGGTAATGAATGGATTGATTACAATAAAACTTACTTCAAGTTTAAAGTGGGTGCAGATGGCGTCTATCGTATTGGAATCACCGGTTTGTGGTACGCCGGATTGCCCTCCACGGTTCAGGGTGCAAACCTGATGATGTATCGAGATGGGAAGGAAATACCGATTGCTGTCTCCCAGAGTGGTACCCTGAGTAGCACCGACTATATTGAGTTCTATGGAGAAAAGGCATCTGGCATCTTGGATAAAGAGCTTTATGAAACCCCCTCTGCCCAAGCTAATGAACACATGTCTTTGTTTTCCGACACCGCATGTTACTACCTGAGCTATGATAATAACACCAACCATTTTCATTACCGATCATCTACACAATTACCTTCTGGAGCGATCCCAACAAACTTGCCGGCTCAAAATTATTTGATTGCAAGCACGGCAAATTCGTACAGAAATACCTGGGTGGATGGCCCGAGTTTGACCGGAGCACAGGAGTTGGTTTCTTCCAAATTTGAAGCCGGAGAAGGCTTCGTGAATAGTATGGTGAATGTATATTCCCAAATCAACAGTACGCTTGTTGCACCCAACTTGGTTGCTGGTGTTGCTGGTATGATTCAGACTTCAATTATCACTCGTTCGTATGGCGATAACCATCGGGTAAAATTGCTGGTTAATGGTACGGAACTTGCCGACTCTTCCTTTGGTGCAGCAGCAACACAGTCTTACAATTTGGTCGTCCCGCCGGCCCAACTAAGCACCACGAATAATGTAGTCTACCGGGCAGTACCCATGAGTACTGCAGGCAGCTATGATAACTATGGCATCAGCTATGCTAGATTGCTCTATCCCAGGAATCTGGATATGGCTGGACAAAGCGAATTGAATTTTCAGCTCCCTCAAGGATACAAGTCTTATTTTGAATTCACCAATATTGCCGCTGCTAAAATTTATGATCTCGAAAATGGGATCGTGTCAATTAGTGATAATACCCTGGCGGGGAAGAGTAGATTCTTAATATTTAATGAGGCGAAACAACAAAAGGATTTTGTAATCATTGCCGATGCGGCAGCACGAAAGGTGCCTCGGTTGGACAAAGTGATTCGTTTCACCGACTATTCAAAGTCAAATAATCAAGGTGATTTTGTTATTATCTCCCATCCATACTATCATCAATTGGTGGCCGGTCATGATAATGTTCAGGACTATGTAGATTATCGCAAATCCGCTACCGGCGGGGCACACAGCGTAGTAGAAGCAAGTATTTCCGAGCTTTATGATCAGTTTGCTTATGGCTATGATATTCATCCTATGAGCATCAAGCATTTTCTAAAGTTTGCTTATGACAACTGGACGACTAAGCCACAGGATGTACTACTACTTGGGCGTGGATTGATCTACCACTACTATCCAAATTATCAAACAGCCTTGGGTAACGGCCAATTCCCCTATGCCATCATTCCTACCTTCGGGCATCCTGGTTCTGATATTGACTTTGTGATGTTTGGCGATTTCAATCCGCGAATGCGTATCGGTCGGGTACCAGCTTGGACACCCGCGGAAGTAGGTGGCTATTTGGATAAAGTAAAGGCCTACGAAGCCGCCGCGCAACCGGCAACTGTGCCCACGCCTGCTACCGAGCTTTGGAAAAAACGCGCCTTGCATGTGGCCGGTTCTTCAGATGTTCTTCTTCAGAATTACACGCTTTTACCTTCCCTGAATATCGCCGCGGGCATTGTTGCCGATACGCCAACAGGTATTGTGACCACTACGATTTCCAAATCTGTCAATACCCCAATACAGATAGCGAACAATGCCCTTTTGAATCAACGTTTACAAGAGGGTACTTTGCTTGCTACATTCTATGGTCATGGCTCTGAAAATTCTTTTGACTATGGTTTACCCAATCCTGTTTCCGACTATAGCAATACACCGCATTTCCCGTTCTTCACGGCTTTAGGTTGCGATGTATCACAAATGTTTACGCTCACCCCTCAGAAATTCTTGGCAGAGCGTTATGTGATGACCCCACAAAGCGGTTCTATCTGCTTCCTCGGTTCCGATAATGTGAGCTACCCGGATTTTGATGATCTCTACCTCCATGCGCTTTACAGAAGTATCAATCAGACAAATTATGGAGCACCATTGGGTACCCATTATGTCAATGCGCTCAAGTCTTTTGGCTTAGCCAGTGGCACGCCATCAAGCATGTTCTCCGCACAACTTGAAAGCCTCATATTCTGTGGCGACCCTTCGTTGAAATTGCCGTCACCAACCAAACCAGATTATGCTGTAACTGCCGACGGAATTAGTGCGATTCCTACAAATGTTACTACTAGCCTGGACTCGTTTTCGTTGAAGATTATCACCTATAACTTGGCAAAGTTCCTTAAAGATTCTGTGTTGGTAAAGATCGAACACATCAATCCTAAGGGAGAATTGAACCTCCTGAAACAATATAAAATAGCTAACCTTAGCTTCAGTGATACCAGTTATTTCCGTCTCCCCGTGAGCAAGATCAATGATCTTGGTATGAACAAATACAAGGTGACTATTGACGCGGATAACCGCTTTGATGAAGTAAGTGAGATGAACAATACAGCAACGCTGGAATTGTTTATCTATTCCGACAATCTTATCCCAATATACCCAAGAGAGTTCGCTATTGTCCACGATCAAGGAGTAACCCTTAAAGCTTCTACACTTAACGTGTTCAGGCGATCTGGAAGCTATAAAATGGAGTTGGATACTACCGAACTATTCAACAGCCCCTCAAAATTATCCACTACAATTAATAGCCCTGGAGGGGTCATCAAATGGACACCTACAATCAATATGAAGGATAGTACCGTTTACTACTGGCGGGTTGCATTTGACTCTGCTGTAAACGGTTCACTACTTTGGGCAGCAAGTTCATTTATCTATTTAGAACATGGCTCTGATGGTTGGAATCAAAGCCATTACTTCCAATATCAGAAAGATAATTCAACCAGTATGGTTTTGTATCCGGATCGCAAGTTTTACTACACTCCATTTTATAATAAGCTGGAAGTGTTGAACACGGTGATTGGAGGCTCCGGCAATATGAATGCAGACGGTGTATTTGTTAGAACTTATTGGAACGGGAACCGAATTGAACAGTCTTCGGTCGGAAGTGTGCGCCATGGCCTACAGATTTCGGTGATCGATACCTCAACAGGGCAGTTCTGGCTTAATGACAATAAGACTCCCGGTGCGGCAAATGTTAAAAGCACTTTTAGTGGGCTTTACTGCCGGCAATTCGATATGTCACTGCAATCCGGACGGAACTATGCCGCACAATTCATTAATTCAATTCCGGATGGTAAATACGTCCTCATCCGTAATGTATGGTGGCATAACATGGTGACTCCAATTTTTGTAGATACTTGGAAAGCAGACTCAACAAGTGCAGGAGGTTTAGCAAATACACTTTATGGGGTACTAAAGAAGAATGGTTTCAATATAATTGATTCCTTCGATCGCGAACGGGTATTTATCATGTTTCGGATAAAGGGCGACCAGAATTATCCCGTTTATCAGTCCATCACCGATGCGCTTACCGATCATCTGGATTTCACTGCAGATATTAAAGGAAAGGATAGTAAAGGTGATTGGAATAGTACCGTTATCGGCCCAGCCACCAAATGGGAAAGCTTCAAATGGAAGTCTGCAGCTTATGATACACTAGGTATAAATGATACCTCGTCTGTTTCCATCTATGGGATTTACAAGA
>JAFDYA010000100.1 GCA_018267675.1 Bacteroidota bacterium | reverse complement strand
TATCAAAGCCGCGAATAATAAAGCAGCACTCTGGGAGGCGTTGCTCGATGACCGATTGGACATCATTGCCACTGATCATGCCCCGCATACCTGGGAGGAGAAGCATGCGATCTATCCGGCATCTCCATCTGGATTGCCGCTTGTGCAACATTCGTTGTTGATGATGTTGGATTATGTGCAGCAAGGGAAAATTAGCCTGGAGAAGGTGGTGCAGAAAATGGCACACGCACCGGCGGAATGTTTTCAATTATCCAATCGGGGCTACATCCGCGAGGGCTACGCGGCAGACTTGGTGCTCGTTGATTTGAAAGGAAGCTATACTGTATCAAAGGAAAATATCCTTTACCGTTGTGGCTGGTCGCCCTTGGAAGGAAAGCGATTCCGAGCAAGAATCCATACCACCTACGTGAATGGTTATCCTGCTTATGAAAATGAGCGGGTGTATGCGTCTGGTAAAGGACAACGCCTCAGATTTGACCGATAATTATCGCCAATCGCCAATGGTTTGTTCCACTCATGCAGATAGATAAGACCACCCTTCTTGACCTCAATATTTTCTCCTCGAGTGATCAGGATATTGCGAGTCTGATTGATCGGACCAGTACAAATATTGGCCGCGAGGCACTGCGTAAACACATCAAGACGCCACCGAAGACGCTGGAACAGCTGATACGCTTGCAAGAAGTGATTCGCTGGTGGTGGGGGCAGGATGCGGCTTGGGCCAAAAGCATTAGCAACGGTACTATTGTCTTACTCGAGAAGTTCTTTGAATCGGCAGATAACGAAATGGCCACACCGGGCGCATTCAGCTTGGCTGTTGGATCTTTTCTGCAAAAGCTCTTCAACAGGAATCAATACACGTTTATTCAATTCTCACTCACCCATCTTTCCGATTTTTTGAGCGGATGTGATGAGCTATGTAGTTTGCTTCGGGAGCAGGAGCAGGGTATCTTGCCTCAGTTGCTTCGCCAAGAATTGGAGACGATGCAGCAAGAATTGGATCATCCGCTCGTTCCACTCTTGCTTGGTGTGAATAAGTCCACTCCATTCAATACGCTTGTCCGTTTGTCTTACCGCGCAAGGCGGGAGCTGAAGCATGCGGTACAAAGATTGTTGGGGCACTTTGCTCGATTGGATTGCTGGTACGGAATGGCCAAGGCGACCAAAGAATTGGGTTGGTGTTTCCCGCGTTTAAGTACCACAAAGCAAGTGTTGTTTCAAGCGGAGGAGTTGTATCATCCATTGCTCGAAAAGCCGGTACCTTATGGGGTTTCCTTTGTCAGAGGGGATTTTTTTCTGCTGCTCACCGGTGCCAATATGAGTGGCAAGACTACTTTTTTACGGAGCCTTGGGGTAGCTGCATTGTTGGCCCATTTGGGTATGGGTGTTCCGGCACGTGCACTAAATATTTCTTTTCTGGAAGGCATCATCACGAATATGCATGTGGAGGATAACCTATTGCTGGGAGAGAGTTATTTTTTTGCTGAAGTACAGCGCATGAAATCCACCGCGCGGGAGATTGCCGGTGAAGCACCCCATCTGGTGTTGATGGACGAATTGTTTAAGGGGACTAATGTGCACGATGCATTTGAATGTACCAATGCGGTAGTCGACGGCCTATTACAGCATCAGCATCATATCATGGTACTTTCTACACACCTTCACGAAGTGGCTCATCATGTAGCTCAGCGTCGGGGGATTCAGTTTGCCTTTTTTGAAACCAATATGAACCAGGATGGTTCGTTTCATTTTTCCTACCAATTGAAGCAAGGGATCAGTAATGATCGGATTGGCTACAGGATATTAGTGCAGGAAGGTGTGCTAGCCTTGTTGCAACCGAGCAAGAGCAACCGAGCCTGATCCTAAACGAACACCAGCTAGCGCAGATTTACGTCTGTGATGGAATTACTTTCCACCTTGAAGCGCAGTACTTCTTCACTGGAGTAGGGTAGGTTCGGATTTTTTACCCAATGCACTTCGTATGGGCCGGGCTTAAGCCGAAGCCGTTGATCGGCTTGGTTTCCGTTGATGTTGAGGCTGTGAAATTTTACGTACTTATTGCCCAATGGGGTATAGAGACCAATGGCACCAATTGCGTTGGTGTTGGTGAATTGTACATAGCCAGATTGGGGAATCTGAATCTCTGTCATAGAGCCAAAGTCAATATCGGTATTGAAGCGAGAAATAGGCATTGTGTTCACCTCAATATAATAGTTGCCGGGTGGGTAGTCTAGTTCTTGGGTGCAACGCTGCCGAATGGTAGGCCCGGGTTCAAAGCGAATATTGACAATAGCATCAAACTCCTCTACTGGCCGTTCGGGAGCACCTGCATATCGGAACCTAAGGGTGCCGTTATTCACCTTTACAAGAACACTGTTTTTTTTGTTGGCTTCCACCTTGATGCTCCGCATGAGCATATTAGTTCTGCCTACGACTAACAGGTTGTAGGTGCCTGCGGGGATGATTTGTGGGTCGGGATTTCCGGCAGCATCCACGGTGCGGTAGAATTGCTTCACCAATTTACCGGATGTCGCGTCCAATAGTTGGAGCTGTGGTGTGGAAGCATAGAATTTCCCGTGGCCATCCGTGAAAAGTATGGCTAGGCTAGTCTCTTTAGCATCTTCTGTCTTTACAGAATAGCCCGATTCAATAGGTTTATTGTTGCTCACTGCCCGAGGCACAGGATTCACTTTCACGGTACTTTTCACAGGTTCCATTGGCCGGATGCTGATCTGTGGTTTTTGGGGCACAGGAGCTTGCGCTACACTATCTTTCTTGACAACAGCCTTTGGAACGGGCAAGTGATTGGGGCTAACCACTGGTGCGGTAACCGCTACCGTTACGGGCTTGATCGTATTGGTCCCGCTGATGCTAACAATAGGCTGCGGCTGTCGTACAGAGTCTTTTTTGACGAATGCTGTTGGGCGATCTAGATGGTTGGGGCGAACTACCCTGCCACCGGTTAGGGCAAAGGGTAGCCTATGTAGGGAACCGTGTTTTAGGGGGAATGGGAGCAGCTCTCGTTCTCTTGGTGCACGTGCTATCGGGTCCACCACCGGCTTGGGTGCGCGGCTCGGTATCGGTGCGGTTACTTTGGTCGGTATCGTCTCCGCACGAGGGCTGGCTACCTTAGTTGCGACAGGCTCCGGCACTCTGCGTATGGCTGGTTTCGGCGTATCAATCACTATCGGTGCGGGTTTCACTACATCTACTACAATCGGTTTTGCTTTTTCAGGAGCTTTAGGAGCGGCGGGCTTTGGCTCTTCAACCTTGATCGGCATGGATAGTATTGGGCGATAATCGGCAACAATTTTTTCAATAGTCGGCTCAATATCGTTTTCCTTGGCTACCGTCATATAGTTGCCCAAACAGTTATACTGGTCTTTGAGTGGAGCGTAATCCACTAAGCCAATAATGTAGGGCTTGAAATAAATCCGGTCGGCAATCAATTTCTTGACCACTTCGCATATATCACCGCCACAGCTCTCTCCACCGTCGGTAATTAGAATAATGGAATAGGCGTTGTGCACGACATCTTGTAAGTCGCCACGAGCGGCTTCTGAAAGAGAATAGGCAATAGGGGAAACTCCGAACGGTTGAATGCTTGCCAGTCGGAGTTGCATTTGTGTCCAGTTATTCTTGGAGAACATTACTTCATCTCGACTATCATAACAATCATTGAGTTGTGCGGGGCTTTGGTGTCCATAAACGCGCAAACCAAACTCCACATTGGGGTTTACTGCGTAGATGCTATCCATCAACCCGCCTACTATTCTACCGGCAACATGGAAGCGCATTTCCTTATCCACCCAAGGTTGTAACATGGAGGAAGAGGCATCAACAATTAAGAGGATGCGCGGTTGGCGAAATGCGGTATTCTTGATCTGGGCGGAAAGCTTAATTGTGTTCAGCCCAAGCAAAAAAAGCAACAACATGATTGTTGCGTAATGCCAATTGATGAGGCGGCTGGACAAAGCGGACGGATTAGTTAGATAGATGGTGAAGAGAAAAGAACGGTATCCAAGTGGTCAACTGGCTCAGGGCGATATCGGGCTGGTCGTATTGCTTAGGCTACCGGCAATATGTGTTGGTCAATTATTTTTTTCAGGGCGGTAAAGGTCTGTTCTATGTTCAGATCGCCGGTTATTACTTTCAGTTTTCCCTGGGCTTTGTAGTAGTCTGCTACAGGAGCGGTTTTGCTCTTATATTCTCCTATTCGTTTGGCCACTACTTCTTCTGTATCATCCGTTCTGCCGGAGGTGATTCCCCGAGCAATAATACGCCGTGTCAGTTCTTCTTGTGGCACCTCCAAGGATAAAACCAATTGGATAGGTGTTTGTTTAAAATCCAGCAAGTTGTCTAATGCGGTAGCTTGCTCCACGGTACGAGGGAAGCCGTCAAAGATGAATCCTCGGGCATCGGGGCATTCATCAAGCATTGAAGAAATCATGCCTATTACGACTTCGTCGGGTACCAATAGGCCTTGATCAATAAATTTTTTTGCTTCAAGGCCAAGGAGTGTTTGGTTGGCTACTTCACTTCTTAAAAGATCTCCTGTGGAGATGTGTTTCAATCCGTAGGTCTGTAAGATATTGGCCGATTGTGTGCCTTTCCCACTGCCGGGAGGACCAAATAGAACTAAATTAAACATTATATCGCTTGCACTGTTGGCCGACAAAAATAGGGATTGAACCGTGGATGTCCTTGTTTCTTTTCTAAATTTTCCTTGCTACGCGCCACTGTTTTTTTACTTGAACATTGGTCGGCAGGGGGAATTTGCAGCATTTTGATACTAGGGTGTTGTGCTTGGGGTTTGATACTTGTCCGAGTTCGGGTCTTGAGGGGTTCCCCGCGCCCCGGATAGTAGCGAAAAGCTCCCCTCAACGAGTGAGGGGACAGGCCCCCTCGACAAGCGATGGGACAGGCCCCCTCAGCGAGTGAGGGGACTTGTAGCGGTTAGCCGGAATTGGCGCCCAAATAATGCAGCATTTCTTCCTCACTTTGACGGAAATGATTGGTAGTTTTTGTTGTGGTTCTTACTGAATTTTTTTTGCGGAGCTTTGCTGGCGATGACTCGGAAGGAACGTTTTCAGTTTGTGCTCAATTGGTTTTTGCAGCATCAGCCGCAGGCGGAGACGGAATTGCATTACCAAGACCCTTTTCAGCTTTTGGTGGCGGTGATTCTTTCTGCACAATGCACGGACAAGCGGGTGAATCTGGTGACTCCGGCGCTTTTCCAATCTTATCCAAATCCGGAATTCTTGGCAGTTGCTTCGTTTGAATCGGTAGAGCCGTTAATTCGTAGTGTCACCTTTGCCAATAATAAGACCCGACATTTGATTGGGATGGCTAAGATGCTCCTGGAGCGGTTTTCGGGGGAAGTACCGCAAACGGTCGAGGAGTTGATCCAGCTACCGGGTGTGGGTCGGAAGACAGCCAATGTAATTACTTCTGTGATTTGGGCGATGCCGAATATGGCTGTGGACACGCATGTATTTCGGGTGGCGGCAAGAATAGGACTTACCCTTGGTGCGAAGACTCCGTACCAAGCAGAGCAACAACTCATCACGTATATTCCTGAAGAATTGGTGCATCGGGCGCATCATTGGCTCATCTTACATGGGCGCTATGTCTGTGTGGCACGGCGACCCTTATGTGCTGCTTGCGGACTTCAAGCAGCTTGCCGTTTTTTCAAGCAGGAGATGCAGTATGTCTTGGCCGGAACCCGGAATTATGATCCGGAGAAAGATGCAAAGAATAAAATTGGTGGTGCGGCATAACGCTACTACCACTCCGACTTGAAATTCTCGGAAAATGTGGCCCAGGGGGTAGTTTTGTAGGCCGCTTCACCAAAATATTTCAGGATCATCTCGATCGTTTTCACGTCTTGGTAGCCGGGGATGGCTTGGGGCATTTGAAAATTTTCTTGCAGAACCACCGAAGTAGGGTAGGACATCTGGCCTTTGAGCAATTCTTCCGCAAAGGGATGTGTGCGTTTTGTAGGGTCCGCATGATACATTTTTCCCAGGAAGCGGATGTCCGTTTTCTGCTCTGCATCCAGCTTTACAGCATAGAAATGCTCGTTCATGTATTGGATCACATTCGGGTTTTGAAAGGTCGTCTGATCCATTCGTTTACACCAACCACACCATCCGGTATAGACATCTATCCATACTTTTTTGGGTTGCTCTTTCATGGCTACTTGCACATCGTCAAGGGTCATCCAATGGATTTCTTTGGCTGTTGCCTGTCCTTCCTTTTGTTTATCCTTATTCCCTGCAAAGCCGGTATTCGTAAACAATATGAAAGAGAGGACGAGGAGAATGGCTTGTTTCATTTGTATTTATTATGCCTTTGCTTGACTTCGAAATTAGCTAGCTTTTCGGAATGCTGAATTTTTTGAGTTGTTAGTGGAACCCGGATTTTACGCTATCCTATTGCGTCAATGCAATACTACTTCTTATCGGTATCAAGCACTCATCGTCCAACATTTATTGTGCTTTTATTGCATTTTGGCGACTGCTTTGAATTGTTCCAACAGGCGCTATTTCCTAGGGTAATATTTGGGTTGTAGTATCTGGAATACTGTTTCCGAATGCTATTGAAAAAGGGGCATCATACGGCTACTGGTGCTTTGATATGGGCGTCTGCGAGGTAGTTTTCCAGGTTAAAGTCTTCGAATTTAAAATTGAAGATATCCCGAACATCCGGGTTGATCTTCATTTGGGGCAGCGGGTGCGGCGTCCGAGCAAGTTGTATTTGTGCTTGTTCAAAATGGTTGTTGTACAAATGCACATCACCAAATGTATGGATGAACTCTCCGGCTTGTAGTCCACATACCTGGGCGACCATCAAGCAGAGCAAAGCATAGGATGCGATATTAAATGGTACGCCAAGGAAGACATCGGCACTGCGCTGATAGAGCTGGCAGGAGAGCCTTCCATTAGCTACATAGAATTGAAATAGAGCATGGCAGGGGCTCAAGGCCATTTTGGGGAGGTCAGCCACATTCCAAGCAGAGACAATCAGTCTTCGGCTATCCGGGTTTTTTTTGATCTGTGCGATCACCTCTTTTATCTGGTCGTAGGTAGTACCGTCTGCACCGGCCCAACTCCGCCACTGATGGCCATATACCGGCCCTAGGTTGCCCTTGCTGTCTGCCCATTCGTCCCAAATTTTTACACCATGTTCATTCAAGTATTGGATATTGGTATCTCCGTTGAGGAACCAGAGCAACTCATAGATGATACTTTTCAGATGCAGCTTTTTGGTCGTCAGCATCGGGAAGCCTTCGGCCAGGTCAAACCGCATTTGATAGCCAAACACAGAGCGCGTACCGGTACCAGTACGGTCGCCTTTATCGGTTCCGTTATCTAGGATATGCTTCAGTAGGGTGAGATATTGTTGCATGGTGGGAGTGCAAAGGTAGCTTGCTTGGGCATGTGGGCATTCAGCGAAGGCGGTCAGGGTTTTGTGCAATGAATTGTGCCCAATTGCCCTTTTTTACGCGTTGTTTGGGTGTTTGAACTGAGCCGTCTGACAGGGCTGCTGCAAGTTTACCCTGGTAATGGTGGCATACAGCAACGGCCAGCGCATCGGTTGCATCATAGTGCTCCGGCCTTTCTTCCCGAAGTTGGAGCGATTGGCGGAGCATTTCCCATACCTGTTCTTTGCTGGCGTGTCCCCGCCCGGTGATGCTTTGCTTCACTTTGTTGGGTGCATACTCCACGGCGGTCAGTCCGTTGACCGTAGCTGCGGCAATAGCTACCCCTTGTGCGCGGCCCAACTTGAGCATACTTTGGACGTTTTTCCCAAAGAATGGGGCTTCGATAGCAGCAACAACCGGTCTGTGTCTTTGTATTAAGTCTTGAATGGTGACATAAATTAGCCGGAGCCGCTCTGAATGGTCATTGTGCCTAGCAAGGCGCAAGACACCCATCTCCAAGAGGCTAAGCTTATTTTTGCTCGCTGCAATCAATGCAAACCCCATAAATAAAGTCCCCGGGTCAATCCCCAAAATCACTTTGGCAGGTACTGCCGTTTCCCTATTCATCGTGAACAAATCTACCAAACAAGCATTGAAATTGGGGGCAGGGATTCTGGTAATGGCCTTGTTGTGTTGGCATCTTTATCGGCAGATAGTCGTACAAATGCAGTCCGGCTTTCAGTTTCAGTGGTGGCCGGCATCCGGAGCGCGTTATTTTATTGTTGCAGTCCTTTTACTTCCGTTGAATATTGCACTAGAAGCGGTCAAATGGCGATCCTTGCTTTCCTCGGTTCGGGATACAAGTTTTGTCCAAGCGCTTCGGAGTGTCCTGTTTGGTATTGGCGCCTCGGTGGTCACCCCGAATAGACTTGGCGATTATCCCGGACGGTTATTGGCTTTACAGGAGCGACACAGTACCCGACTTATTTCTGTTTCGGTCTTAGGCGCTATTTCGCAATTGATGGCCTTAATGTTGTTTGGCTGTGTTGGGCTGATTTACTACATCACGCTGCATCCTGCCTCGTACAATTTACTTCTGTTGGTATTCGTGTTAGTACTCAATCTCCTGCTCTTTATGTTTTACTTTTCGTTTGAGCGTTGGGCAGGGCGGATGGAGCGTATTGCTTGGCTGCGTCGTGTACGGCTTTGGGCGCGATATCTACGTCCGTTTACCACCAAGGATCAGGTGTTGATATTAGCCATTTCCTGCCTTCGGGTATTGGTGTTTGTTGTACAGTTTTGGTTGCTTTTGCGCTGGCAGGGTGTAGCCCTTAGTTTCCCTTCGGGGATGTTGCTGTGTAGCTTGTTCTTCTGGGCTATGGCAGTAATCCCTTCGATAGCCTTAGCCGAGCTAGGAGTTCGGGGTACCGTGGCGGTATTTTTATTTGGTGCGTTTACGGAGAATATTGCGGGTATTACCTTGGCAGTATTGGTCATTTGGCTGCTCAATCTTATGTTGCCCGGGCTACTAGGTTCCTTGCTTTATTTTCAGAAGAAAGATGATAAAGTTTTGTAAGAGTGCGTGGCGGATAAAGGTTAAGGAATGAAATTTGGTCAGTTAAGTTCACTATGAGAATTTGGATACTTCTTACTGTTTTTTGGGGACTTAGTTTACCCTTGCAAAGTATAGCCCAGACTGACTTTTGCAATGCCCGTAATGTGGCCTACCAAGAAGGGGAGCAGTTATATTTTAAGGTTTGGTACAACCTTGGCGTCATGTGGATAGGTGCCGGCGAGGCAAATTTTTCGGTGTCTTCCGACCTGCTGAATGGGAAGAAGATGTACCATATCGTGGGAGAGGGGAAGACCTTGAGCTCGTATGACATGTTTTACAAAGTCCGCGACCGGTATGAATCTTGGGTGGATGCAACGACGATGCAGCCTGCAAAATTCTTAAGGAATGTGAATGAGGGAGGCTACAGAATTTACAATAATGTGTTGTTCAATCAGAATATTGGTCGAGCCATAAGCACCAATGGCGTGTATCAAGTGCCAAAATGCGTTCAAGATGTGGTGTCGGCCATCTATTTCGCTCGGAATATTGATTTCAATACCTATCGGGCTGGTGATAAGATTCCATTTTCCATGTTTCTGGACGATCAAGTCTATCATTTATACCTCCGTTACCTAGGCAAGCAAAAGATAAAAACACGCTACGGCGTCTTTAATACAATAAAAATTGCCCCGTTACTAATTCAGGGGAATTCCTTTTCGGGAGGGGAGCAAATGCTGGTGTATGTAACTGATGATGAAAATCATTTGCCGGTGCGCATCGAATCGCCAATTTCGGTTGGGAGTATCAAAGCGGATTTGATGGGCTATAGAGCATTGAGAAACCCACTGTCGAGCTTATTAAAAAAGGGATAGTTTTCAATATCGGTTTGCTGTTTATTTTTCCGGTTTTTCTTAATCTTGCATCGGCAATAGTGCAGGGGAAAAATGCCGGCTTGAGTGGTCAAATGCAGCGATAGTCAAATAATTGAAAGATAGATTTTTGAGCGATTGTTAAGCAGTTGAAATTGTTCGGTAAATTTTGGGATTAAGGCACAATTCTTGCTGTTTTTTAAGTAGCGATTGAGATATGGCAGATACGAGGAAAAGATACCCGGTTGGGCAAATGATTATGGGTTTTAAGGTAGTACAAGCCCCTAGGTTGGTTGGTGCTGTCCAAAAGGTTGGTGATTATAATTGCCAACTCACTATTGATGAATTTGAGAATATTGGAAAGTTTGATCGGGTTGTCAAATCCTTTTTCATCACCTTCCCCGATTTAAATCCTCAGCCCGTTGGAAAATGGTTATACAATTCATTGATGGATCGCTACGTGTTCAATGGATGGTCCCATTATTCTCAGCTTTCGATGGCCAATAAGATTGACTTTTTCAAGAAGTTCAATGCAATGGTGAATAGTCACCGGACGATTTTTGGGAGCGGCGGTTTTACAGACGCTCGCTAGTTTGATAGCCCAAGCCGTGTTTGAAATATCTTGGATGCTGTAATAGCCTCTTTGCTACGGAGTATTACTACTTCAGAGATCTGATGCTTCGGTCTTAAACTAAAGCAAATCACATAGGCTCCCCTTTGAACAATACGGGCGAACTATGGCTTAGCCATTTTCTCCACGCGGCGTTCGTGTCGCCCTCCTTCAAAAGGTGTAGCGATAAATGCTTCTACCATGGCAAGAGCCGTATCGTAGGGTACAAACCGGGCAGGGATACAAAGAATATTCGCGTTGTTGTGTTGGCGCGCAAGTTGCGCCAACTCTACATTCCAGCATAGTGCAGCTCTGATCGACTCGTGCTTATTGGCCGTCATACAAACCCCATTTCCTGAGCCACAAATCAAAATACCAAAAGCGGCTTCTTCTCTTCCCACCATGCGAGCAACCGGGTGCGCGAAATCCGGATAGTCCACACTATCGGCGCTGTAAGTGCCTTTGTCATCCGTCTTGAAGTTTGCTTGCTCCAATGCGGTTTTCAATTGTGCTTTATAGTCGACTCCGGCATGGTCAGCACCAAGAGCTATGGGCAAGTGCATATCAAAAGTTGTCTGCATGATCATAAATTATAGTGTCATCAATTCTTTTTGGCGTTGCATTCGATCGCGTTCTGCCCGGGCGCTAATCCGGATGGAACCTTCATAAAGTAGGTACACAGGCACAAACACGATGAGCCAACTAAACCAATCCGGAGGAGTAATAATTTGAGAAAGGAAAATAAGGATCACAATCGCATAACGCCGATAGTTCCGCATGAGCTTTGGTGTGAGAATACCCACACGCGACAAAAAGAACACTACTACCGGTAGCTCAAACACAATCCCCATTCCCAATACCATATCCGAAACCGATTGGTAGTAATTTTTTATCGTGAAGATATTCTTGATGTCCGGAGATAGTTGGTAATTGGCGAAAAAGTTGATAGTAAACGGAACGAGAATTAAATATCCGAATACCACACCAAAAAAGAAAAGAATAGAGCTCCACAAAACGATACCGCGAGCATGTTTTAGCTCTGCAGGCTTCAATGCAGGCTTCAGAAATTTCCAAAATTCCCAAAATACATAGGGGAATGCGGCAATAAAGCCCATGGTAAACGAGGAAGAAAATGACAGCAAAAACTGACCCGACACCTCTGTATTTTGGAGGGTCAAGTTGATCTCATCCAAACAAAGACTTTGCACCCCCATAAAATGCCCAAATTGACACAGCCAACGGTAGGAGATGAAATCAGTATGGATTGGGCCGGTGATGATATGCTCGTATATCCACTCCGCGTAGATAAACACCACAATACTAGCCACCAGAATGGCGATCATCGAGCGGATGATATGCCAGCGCAACTCCTCAATATGGTCGATAAAGGACATCTCGCCCGTCTCGGAGTTGTTGCGGTTTTTCAGGAATCTGTCGAGTAGGCTCACGCGCTGGCCAATTTTTTTTTCAAAGCCGCGAAGTTAGGGCAAAGGCAAGCCGCGAATTCAAAAAACAGTACCAAAATTCTGACAAGTTGCTTGGACAGGATACTATTTCAGTCTCATAAGATTAAACCTTGAAATTTCTGATTCGCTATGCCCGCTCTGCAAAAAACCGAACTGTTTGCTCCAGTCCATCCATAAATCGTTTGGTAGGATGGTAACCAAGCAATTGCTGCGCTTTGGAAATATCGGCCAATGAATTTCGAATGTCTCCTTCGCGTTCTGCTCGATAGGTAGCTTCATGTTCTTTTCCCAAAATACTCCGGATAGATTCGTAGAGGAATGTGACGGAGAAATTTTCCCCTACCGCAATATTATAGGCTTCGCCAAAGGCTGCTTCATTCTGGCACAACATTCCCCGCACATTTGCTTGCACGGCATTGTCCACATAGGTGAAGTCGCGCGTCTGTCCGCCATCTCCATTAATATAAACCGGAGTGCTTTTCATGATCCCTTCAATAAATAAGGGAATCACAGCAGCATACGGCCCGTAGGGATCCTGGCGAGGTCCAAAAATATTGAAATACCGAAAGCCAATTGTTTTGATGCCATAAAGCTTCCCAAATACAGCAGCATACACTTCATTCGTCTTCTTCGTCACTGCATAGGGCGAAAGTGGATTGCCTACTCGGGCTTCTACTTTGGGCAGGTTGGGCTCATCACCATACACAGATGAGGAAGATGCATAGACAAAGGTTTTTACTTGCGCATTTTTTGCAGCAGTAAGCATGTTGAGAAAGCCGGAAACGTTTACCTCATTGCTTGTTACCGGGTCTTTTACGGAGCGGGGCACTGAACCCAAGGCCGCTTGGTGGCTCACATATTCTATCCCCTCGCAGGCCTTCAAGCAGGTAGTATAGTCTCGAATATCTCCTTCAATAAATTCAAAGGAACTATAGTCTTTAAAGGGTTCGATATTTTTTTGAAATCCGGTAGCTAAATTGTCCAATACACGCACCTTCTTTGCGCCGGCCTTTAGCAGAAATTCGGTGATGTGTGACCCAACAAAACCGGCACCACCGGTAACTAAAAAACTATTCTCTGAAATATTCTGTGGTAATTCAAACATGCTGATTATTCTAGTAAGTCTAAGCTCTTTTTAAGGAGCAAAGCAATTTTTCTAAAGGCTCCAATATTCTAGAGATTTGATTTTATTCCGGTAACTGCCTTTTACATCCACGACTAAGGCATTTGGAGCGGTAATTGATTGGAAATAGCTTTCATCCAAATTTGCGTATTCCCCGTGATTGACAGCGACTACAACAGCGTTATAATCCTTGCCAGGAGCTGCTGCTAGACCAAACCCATACTCATGAAGCAGTTCATCATGGTCCGCATGAGGGTCCACAACATCCACATGAACATGGTATGCTTTCAGTTCATGGATCACATCAGCCACTTTACTATTGCGGATATCCGACACGTCTTCTTTAAATGTACATCCCATCACGAGCACTTTTGCTCCTGCAACATTCACGCCATTCTTAATGATGCCCTGAATTGTTTTTTTGGCAACGTATGCGGCCATCTCATCGTTGATGATTCGTCCGGCAAGTATCACGCGGCTAGTATAGCCAAGCTGGGCGCTTTTATAAGTCAAGTAATACGGATCCACCCCGATGCAATGACCACCTACCAGACCCGGGAAAAACTTTAGGAAGTTCCATTTCGTACCAGCAGCTTCTAAAACCTCAAAAGTGTTTATGTTCAACTTATCAAAGATGATAGAGAGTTCATTCATCAAGGCGATGTTGAGGTCACGCTGGGTATTTTCAATGATTTTTGCTGCTTCAGCGACCTTCACGGAGGAGGCACGGTGAACGCCTGCCTTAACGACCAGCTCATAAGTTTGGGCAATCTCTTCAAGTGCCTCGGCATCACAACCACTCACCACCTTAGTTACATTTTCTAAGGTATGCACTTTGTCTCCCGGATTAATACGTTCCGGAGAGTAGCCATATTTATAGTCCACCCCGGCTTTTAGTCCACTTATTCGGTCAATTACCGGAAGGCAGTCTTCCTCTGTACAGCCTGGATATACTGTACTTTCAAAGACAACGTAGTCCCCTTTCTTAATCACCTTTCCTATAGTTTCTGAAGCCTTTACTACGGGGGTAAGATCAGGTACATTATGCTTGTCAACCGGAGTTGGGACGGCTACTACGTAAAAACGAGCCTCTTTCAGTTTTTCTAAATCACAACTGAATTCAATACTGCAATTTTCAAAAGCCGCAGCATCCAATTCATTGCTGGGGTCTATCCCCTGGCGCATCATCTCTACGCGCTTTTCATTGATATCAAAACCAATAACGTCAATCTTGCGTGCGAAAGCAAGCGCAATGGGGAGGCCTACATAGCCGAGGCCGATTAG